>CAZUWC010000153.1:0-5405 GCA_964623935.1 uncultured Halobacteriales archaeon | reverse complement strand
GGGCCAGTCGAGGCTGAAAAGCGACTCGATCAGTCCTCGACCTCGGCCTCGACGGTCCGCTCGGCGTGGATCCACCGCCGCGTCGGGCCGCCGACGCCGGCCGATGCCAGCAGTATCCACAGCAGGAGGCCGGCGATTGACGGCAACAGCCACACGCCAGCACCGACAGCGGCGACGGCGACGAATCCGTGCCAGCGCTGTCCCTCGCCACGGAGGTCGACGAGCCAGGTCCCCAGGACGGCGAACCCGAGGCCCGCCAGCGCGAGGAAGATGACACCCAGGGTCGCCGAACTCCCGACCCGCAACACCACCGGGTCGAGGCCGGCGTTTGCCAGTTGTGTCGAGAACACACCCGCGACGAAGAAGAGCACGAGGTGGGCAAGGAAACCGTAGACGACGGAGACGAACGGGCTCTCCAGCGAGGCCTCGACCGACCGGTCGACGACGTCGCTGTACCGGCCCAGTACCGCAAACCCGGCTGGAACCACGAGCAGGAACGCCGCGAGTGCCCGGAACCAGGGCGTGCCGGCGACCGCCACCAGGTCCAATCCGCCGACTGCGAGGCCGGGGCCGGGGAACATACGCCGGATTGTGCGGGTCGGCGGGAAAACCTGTCGGAACTGTGTAGTCTGGCCGGGCGTGTGCACGACCGGCGAACAGCGACGAGCGACTTATGCCGTTCCATCCCTTAGGCCGGTTAGTGACGCCACCCGGTTCGGAGACGGCAGAAGCCATCGACGGGGAGGAGAGTGACGGCCTGCCGCCCCTGTCGGTCCTCCTGGGGACACTGAAAGCCGTCGTCAGGAAGGTGGTCAAACCCCTCAAGCGCGGCGAGGGTCCGAACAAGTTCGACCTCTCGGCCGCCGAGACGGCGACGACCACCTACGACGGCGACGTCGGGTGGGACAAGCGCCCGCCCGCCGTTCTCGAGTGCCCGCGCTGTGAGAGCGAGATTCTCCAGCACAACGCCCAGGACAGCATCGACTGCCAGCGGTGTGTCGCGGAGTTCAGTTACGAGGAGTTCGGCGACCTGGACCTGGTGTACATGGGCTGTCCGCGGTGCAAAAACCAGATGGTCCACGGCCAGCGCCACCCCGACCAATTCAACATTCCGGAGTGGGCCACCTGTAACGACTGCCGGTACCACTGGGAGTTCAAACACTCCTACGCCCGACCCTCGGACGCCGAGCGGACCGACGTGCGTTAGACTATTGACCCGGGGGGTCCTTTCCAAACCCGATGGTGGAACTGGTACCGACAGTCCTGGCGGTGGTGACTGTGGTCCTGTTCGGAATCGGACTGTTGGCGATGTCCCGCGGGAGTCTCGCGGTCGCTGGAACGAGTTTCCTCAGCGCCTCTATCGCCATCTACTTCCGCGAGACGCGGTTGCAAGAGTAGGAACGACTGGTCCGTCTCATGCGGTCGTGGGTGATTCTTTGGTGCCGTCTCAGACCTTGTCGCGGGACTCGCGCACCGTCGTCACCGGCACCGACGACGTCCGGACGACCTTCTCCGTGGCACCACCGAGGAGGGCCCCGACCTTCCCGCGGTAGGCTGCTCCCATGACGATCAGGTCGATGTCGTTCTCCTCGGCGTAGTCGGAAATCTCCTCGTGGACGGTGCCGGTCCTGGTCGCTTTGGCGCAATCCACGCCCGCCTCGTTGGCTCGCTCGCAGAGCTCGCTCGTGACTTCCTCGCCGTACTCCTGGTATTGCTCGCGAATCTCCTCCTCGTCGTCGCGGATGTACATCGCCCGGGGCGCACCGGGCAGGTCCGCCACGTATAGCGCGTGGACTGTTGCGCCGACCGTCTCTGCCAGGTCGAGACCGTGATTGGCCCCGATGTCCGATTCGTCCGAGCCGTCGTACGGGATCAGTATGTTGTCGTACATGTGTGCCTCAGTGGACATTCTCATATCGCACAAAAATAGCTTTGGGAACCCACACGCCCTCGGTCCGTCCGGCCGGGCCGGTCTCGTCGAATCCACCCCCCACGAGGCCGTCTGTGCGTTCGACCGGTGTCTCACCGGGTGTCGGTCCGCACGTGTTCCTCGGACAAACAATTCATGGGGGAAGAGTGATATGTTATGTGATACGCACCGGCCGACTGGCAACCGGTCGCCCTGGCGGGGCGGCACTCATTTATACAGCGTCGTGCGTATGGCTTTGCAGTGGCCAGCGACGCTCCGGAAGAGCGGCGGGATTCGACCCTCGAAGAGGTGTTCTACCACACCGACAAGGTCCCGTTCGTCCACTGGCGGGAGTTCTCGAACGCGAAGACGGCCGTTCTCGTGACGGGGTTGATGGCGGTCCTGTCGTTCGTGACGGGGCTGTCCACGCTCAGCCAGGGGGCCGTCCCCCTCGAGGGGCCGCTGGGAGTGTTGTTCCCGGGTGCCGCGCCCTTCGTCACGTTCGCCGGCGTCGTCTTCGCGTTCCTGCTGGCTCTCGTGGCGGTCGGGCTCCGGGGTCGCAAGCGCCTGGCGTGGTACGCGGCGATGGTCGTCCTCCCGCTGGTGGGTATGTTACCGCTGGCGACGCTCCAGCGGACCGAGATTCCGTTGCTGTTGCTGGTGTTGATCGCCCTCCCGTTGCTGGCGCTCAACCGCGGGGCCTTCGACCAGGCCATCGAACTCTCGTCGCTACAGATCGCCGCGCTGGCGGCCATCGTGGGCGTGCTCCTGTACGGTGCCATCGGGTCGTACGCCCTCCGGGAGGACTTCGGCACGGCGATCACCAGCTGGACCGACGCCGTCTACTACGTCATCATCACCGTCTCGACGGTCGGGTACGGCGACATCACGCCGACGACTCCGACGACGAAGTGGTTCTCGCTGTCGGTCGTCCTCCTCGGATCGGGGGCCTTTACCGTCGCCATCGGGTCGCTGATCGTCCCGGCCATCGAGTCGCGCATGGCTGCCGCATTCGGAAACATGACTCCATCAGAACTCACACTCCTCGACGACCACGTGCTCATTCTCGGGTACAGCGACATCACGGACTCGCTGCTCGACGAACTGGCCGACGAGGCCGACGTCGTCGTCATCACCGACGACTCGGACGAGGCCGCCGAACTCAACGAGAAGGACGTCAACGTCCTGACCGACGACCCGACAGACGAGGCGGCACTGCGGGACGCCCGCATCCAGGACGCCAGGGGGGTCGTCGTGGCAACGCGGGACGACGCCCAGGACGTCCTCGCCATTCTGGCGGCCCGGAACACCAACCCCGACGTCCGCATCGTCGCCGCCGCCAACGAGGAGAAGAACGTCACCAAACTCGAGGAGGTCGGCGCCGACGAGGTCATCAGCCCGATGGTCATCGGTGGGCGCATCCTCGGCAAGTCGATTATCGACGGCACCTCGACGGAGAGCCTGTTCGCGGAGGGCGAAACTGGCGAGAACGGCGAGGAGGCGTCCGGGACCCGACCCGAGGCCGCGGCGGACGGGGACGGTGACCCCGCGGACACCGACACCTGATTGCCCCCGCGCCGGCGGTAAGACTTTACCCTCCGACACAAACCGTGTGGTATGGGATTTCACGGTGTCAGCGCCGTCGAGCGCGCCCTCCTGAAGATACTGGGGCCGCTCTGTGTGGCGTCGGGCGTGGTCGTGGTGTCGGGCTTTTTCTTCCCCGACGCACTGGCAGCCGTCGTCAGCGGTCAAGGGTGGCTCGTTGTCTCGCTGCTGTTCTTCGGGTCGGTGCTCGCGTACCTGGCCGCGTTACCGTCCCAGGACGACAGCGTTGAGGAGGACGCGACCGGCGGCGCGGCGTACTACCTGCGGGTCCGGCGGCTCGGCTTCGTCGCGACAATCCGGGATTTCGTCACCCGGCACGACCCGGTCACGTTCGGGGTTCCCGTCGCCGCGCTGGTCGGCTTCTTCGCGCTCCAGGTGTTTTTCCCCGGGCGGACCATCGCCGCCGTCGAGGCCGTCCAGGGCGTCGTCATCGGCCAGCTCGGCCCCGTCTTCGTCGGCGTGATACTCCTCGCGGTGCTGTTCTGTCTGTACCTCCTGTTCGGCTCGCTCGGTGACGTCCGGCTGGGCGGCCCCGACGCCGAACCGGCGTACTCCTACTCGGTGTACTTCACGATGTTCTTCAGCGCGGGCATCGCGGCCGGCATCGTCTTCTGGGGGCCCGCTGCCGGCCTGTTTCACTACAGCACGGTCCCGCCCTTTTTCGACGTGCCAGCACAGTCCGACGCCGCCATCACGGCTGCCCTCGCGACGACGCTGTTTCACTGGGGGTTCTCGGCCTGGAGCGCCTACATCGTCATCGGCGTCCCCATCGCCTACTTCGTCTACCAGCACGGCGCCCCCCTCCGGGTCTCGTCGCTGTTGACGCCCTTTCTGGGCGTCGACGGGCTGGACTCGAACTGGTGTCGGCTGGTGGACCTGCTGGCCGTGTTCGCGACCGTCGGGGGCATCGCCACCTCGGTGTCGCTGGTCGGCCAGCAGTTCCTCACCGGCATCAACTACCAGTGGGGCGTCCCCTTCGACTCGACGGGCGCCTTGCTGTTCGTCGCCGGGCTGACGCTCGTGTTCGTGATTTCGGCCCAGTCTGGCGTCCACCGGGGCATCCGGCGCAACTCCGTCGTGAATATCCTCCTCTTTGCCTTCGTGGGTATCCTCCTGTTCGCGCTCGTGCCCCGGGGGTTCGTCCTCGCGGAGAGTAGGGCCGCGGTCGGGACCTACGTCGCCAACTTCGTCCCGATGAGCCTCACGGTGGGCGGGGAGTGGATAGCGGCCTGGACGGCCTTCAACTGGTCGTGGTGGTTCTCGTGGGCGCCCTTCGCCGGCCTCTTCCTGGCGGCGCTCTCGCGGGGCCGGCGCGTCCGGACGGTCGTCTTTACTGGCTTCGTTGCCACGTCGCTGGCCACGATGGTCTGGTTCCTGCTGATGGGCGCGACCTCCCTGTACGTCCAGCACCGGGGGATTGCGGACGTGCTGGGCGCCATGGCCGCGGCGGGCGGGTCCGAGGCCGTCGCCGGCTACCCCGTGCTGGACGCACTGCCCCTCTCGGAGTTGCTCATCTTCCTCTTTCTGGCGCTGATCATCACCTTCATCGTCACCTCCGCGGACACTTCGACGCTGGTCGTCTCCATCCTGGCGACCCGGCGGGGGCTGGCACCGACGACTGGCACCATCGTCTTCATGGGCGTCTTCCAGGGGCTGGTTGCGGTCGGCGTGCTCGTGACCGGCAGCAGCGCGGTTCTCCAGACGGCCGCCGTCCTCACCGGCGGCCCCTTCGCAATCGTTGCGCTGGTCGCCATCGGCGGCCTGCTGGTGGGCTATCGCCGCGACGACCGCGAGGACAAGGCGCTACACGACCGGATTCGGGAGGCCCTGGACGAGCGCGGCGTCACGCTCGTTCCCGAACGGCCCGACCTCGGGGACGGGAAGGGAGACT
>CAZUWC010000152.1:0-5409 GCA_964623935.1 uncultured Halobacteriales archaeon | reverse complement strand
TATAACAGCAGATATATTCCCTCGGACAGCGAACCGCAGGGAGATGGGTTCGCTAGCGACGCTGTTCGCACCCGAGCGGGTCGCGGTCGTCGGTGCCAGCGACGAGGAGGGGTCTGTCGGCCACGCCGTCACCCGAAACCTCGTCGAGCACTTCGAGGGGACCGTCCTCGCCGTCAACCCCAACCGCGAGGCTGTACTGGGGCTCCCCTGCAAGGATTCCCTCCCGGCAGTCGCTGCGGTGGACGTCGCAGTGGTGGCGGTTCCACCCGCAGTGGCGGTCGAAGTCGTCCGTGAAGCCGGGGAGTGTGGCGTCGAGAACGTCGTCGTCATCACCGCCGGATTCGCGGAAGCCGGCAGCGAAGGAGCAGCCCGCGAGCGCGAACTCGTCGCCACCGCAGAGGAGTACGACCTCAACCTCGTCGGCCCGAACTCCCTGGGAGTGATGAGCACCGGCGTCGGCCTGAACGCGACGTTCGCCCCGACGCACCCCGACCCGGGATCGGTCTCCTTCATGAGTCAGTCGGGTGCGTTCGTCACCGCGGTCCTGGACTGGGCCACAGACCGGCATCTCGGCTTCAAGAACGTCGTCTCTCTGGGCAACAAGGCGGTCCTCGACGAGAGCGACTTCGTTCGCGAGTGGGGCGACGACCCCGGGACTGACGTCATTCTCGGCTACCTCGAGGACGTCGCCGACGGCCGGGCCTTCCTCGACGCCGCCGGGGAGGTGACCCGCGAGACGCCGGTCGTGCTCGTCAAGTCCGGACGGACCGACGCCGGCGCCTCGGCGGCGGCCTCCCACACGGGTGCCATCGCCGGCAGCGACCGCGCCTACGAGGCCGCGTTCGACCACGCCGGCGTCGTCCGTGTCGAGACCGTCCAGGAACTGTTCGACGCCGCGGCTATCCTCGCCGGCCAGCCCCTGCCCGAGTCCGAGGCGGTGGCCATCGTCACCAACGCTGGCGGACCGGGCGTTCTGACGACCGACGCTGTCGGTGACTCGGCTCTCGAACTCGCGGAATTCGACGACGAGACGCTGGATCGACTTGCCGCGGAGCTTCCCGAGGGAGCGAACCGCTACAATCCCGTCGATATCATCGGCGACGCCCCCGTCGAGCGCTTCGAGACGGCTACCGACATCGTCCTCGGCGACCGGAACGTGGGGATGGCCGTGGTGCTTGCCTGCCCGACCGCGACGCTGTCATTCGAGGAACTGGCCGAGGCAGTCGTCCGCCAGCAGGCAATCCACGGCGTGCCGGTCGCGGCGGTCCTGATGGGCGGAACCTCGACGCGGTCGGCCGCCGAGCGACTCGCCGCCGCGGGTGTCCCCTCCTATTTCGACCCGTCCCGGGCAGTCCGGAGCCTCGAAACGCTCGCCGAGTACGCCCGCGGCCACGACCGTACCCCCACGGAGCCGATGACTTTCGACGTCGACAGCGAACGCGCCCGGGCAGTCATCGACCGTGCGCGGGAACGAGACATGCAACGGCTGGGCGTCGAGGCGATGGAGCTACTCGAGGCCTACGGCATCCCCATCCCGGACGGGGCGGTCGTTGACGATCCGGCGTCGGCCGAGCGAGTGGCAAACCGCATCGGGGGCGAAGTGGCGATGAAGATCGTCAGCCCCGATATCCTCCACAAGTCCGACATCGGCGGCGTCGAAGTGGGTGTCCCCCGCGATGAGGTCCGTGAGACCTTCGAGACGCTGATGGCTCGCGCCCGCCGGTATCATCCCGACGCGACAGTGCTCGGCGTCCAGGTTCAGGAACTGCTCGACACTGACGCGGGCACGGAGACCATCGTGGGCGTGACACGCGATCCGCAGTTCGGCCCGCTCGTGATGTTCGGTCTCGGGGGCATCTTCGTCGAGGTGCTCGAAGACACCACCTTCAGGGTGGCACCGGTCAGCGAACCGGACGCACGGGCGATGCTCGAGGAGATCGACGCTGCCCCGCTGTTGCGCGGCGCCCGGGGGCGCGAACCCGTGGACCAGGACGCCCTCGTGGAGGTCATCGGGCGACTCTCCCGGCTGGTGACTGATTTCCCTGCCATCACGGAACTGGACATCAACCCCGTGCTTGCGACCACCGAGGGCGCGATAGCGGTGGATTTGCGGCTCACACTCGAGGAACCATGACCACGCTACTCGTCACGTCGACGGCGGAAGGCACAGGCAAGACGGCAATCACCATCGCGCTGGCCAGCATCGCCCGGGACCGCGGTGTCAGCGTCGGCTACATGAAACCCAAGGGAACCCGGTTGGAGAGCGTCGTCGGAAAGACCCGCGACGAGGACCCCGCGCTCGCGAAGGACCTGCTGGGGCTGGAGGCCGACATCGCCGACCTCGAACCCGTCGTCTACTCGCCGACGTTCGTCAGGGAAGCCGTCCGGGGCCGGACCGATCCGGCCGAACTGCGCGAACGGGTTGAAGACCGGTTCGAGGCACTCGCGACCGACCGCGACGTGATGATCCTGGAGGGGGGTGGACGTCTCTGGACGGGCGGTATCGTCGAGTTGACCGACGCCGACGTCGCGACGCTGCTGGACGCCGAGGTGCTGGTGGTGAGCCGGTACGACGACCCGGGGGACCTCGACGAGGTGCTGGCAGCCGCCGAGCGCCTGGACGACCGGCTCGCAGGCGTGCTGTTCAACGCTGTCGAACGCAGGGATCTGGATGACCTGACCGAAGACGCCATCCCCTTCCTCGAGGGCCGGGGCGTCGAGACTGTCGGTGTCCTGCCACACGACGACACCCTCGCAGGCGTGAGCGTGGCCGACCTCGCCGCGGACATCGGGGCCGATATCTTGACGGCGGAGGCGCCGACCGACGGACTTGTCGAGCGGTTCGCGGTCGGAGCGATGGGCAGCGACGCGGCCTTCGAGCGACTGCGGCGGACGCGGGGGACCGCAGTCGTCACCGGCGGGGACCGCTCGGACGTGCAGGCCGCCGCGCTCGAGGCGCCGGGCGTCTCGTGTCTCGTCCTGACTGGCGGGTATCGCCCCCCGAACACGGTCCTCGGCAAGGCCGAGGAACAGGCGGTTCCCCTCCTGTCGGTCCGGACCGACACGCGGACGACCATCGACCGCCTCGAAGAGACGCTCCGGACCGGACGTATCCGCGATTCGGCGTCGATCGCACGGGTCGAGGACCTCCTCGCGGAGTCGGTCGACGTCGATGGGTTGCTCGGACTGGCCGAGTAGTCACCGCTCGAAGCCGGACGGGAGACCCGTGTGCCTGAACCCCGTCCGCTCCGTGGCGCCGAGACGGTAGACCGCCACCCCGCGCGAGAGGTCGGCGGCTCTGAGAAGTGCCGGCCGCCAGGCGTCCTCCAGCGGGACCTCCCCCCACTCGTCTTCGGGCAGACGTTCGATCGGCCCGCCGAGAAGGACGCTCCTCCAGTGAAACGGAGACTCCACCGTGTAGACGAGAAACCGCGCGACGGACGCGCGCTCGCTGAGTCGCTCCTTGGTGCTGTCGGCACCGAGGGCGTACGTGAAGTAGACGGCGTCATCCTCTGTGTCGTACCCGAAGGACATCGGAACGACGTACGGCGCCTCCTGTCCGGGGAGTGCCAGCACACCAGTGCGCTGGGTCGAGAGGAAGGCGTCGATCTCCTCGTCGGTCATCCGCGAAAGGCCGATGTCGCCGAGTTCCTCGACTGACATACCGTCGTCTCGACCGCGGGGGATCCTAAACGGCTCGACCGTTCCCAGGACCGGGAGAACGCACTGTCACATTCTCGGATTGCGGGAATCCTCGCTCTGTTGATAACCCGTCCCCGACAACCGTCATCTGTAGGCACAGAACCGACCGACACACCACGGAACACACCACCTATGAGACCGCTGCTGACGGGACTCCTGGTCGCGAGTTACGTTGTTGCACTGCTGGCCGGCGGGACCGTCACCGTCCTCTCGTTCAGGGCCTACCGCCGGACAGGGAGTCGTGAACTCGGGACCCTCTCGCTCGGGTTCGGGCTATTGACGGTTTCGCTTGCCGGCCACCCGGCGACGGATCTGTTGCTCGGGACCGACAGCCGGTCGGTACCGGCCCTGTCGGCCCCCCTCTCGGCCGCGGGCTTTGGACTCCTGGTGTACTCAGTGTACACCCGAACAGAACAGGTTCGGATCGAGGAATCGGCATCCGATCGGCACCGGTGAAGCCCCGGACTGGATACCACCCATCGCCGACCGGACTCCACACGGCCAGGACAGCCGTTCTCAAGAGAGAGGGAATGCCCGTTAGAGCGAAGATACACCACGGGATAGACGCCGACATGTCGAAACCAGCCAGCCGTTCGAGCGGACTGTCCGTCGGGAGTCAGACGCCCACTGGCGACGGGAGGAGAGATGGGTAGCCCCGTCCACACCCTCTCGGAGTCGGCCAGCGAAGCGTTCCTGCGGGAGCAACGAACCGGCGTTCTCTCGCTGGCGAGCGACGACCGCGGCTACGGGATTCCCATGGCATACGCCTACGAACCGGAGACGCAGGCAGTGTATCTCCGCATGGGATACGGACCAGAGAGTACCAAACGCCAGTTCGTCACTGCGGCCGAGGAGGTCACGTTCGTCGTCTACGACGACACAGAACAGGGCTGGCAGAGTGTCCTGGTGCGTGGACCGATCGAGGAACTCGCTTCGCTCGAACAGGTCCGGACGCGCCACCCTCGCGGCGGGTCCGGCGGGGCCATCGAGCAAGCCCTCCGGAACCTCCGGATACCGTTCGTCCAGGTGTTTGACGCCGACGCCGAGGCCGACCTGGAGTTCGTCGTCGGCCGCATTGAGGCCGAGGAAATCACCGGCGTCGTCGAGTCGACGGCGACGTGACGGCGATTCTTGACGGATTGAGAACCTTGCGTGGTGTTTAGGACCTCGCCGGAGAACCATCACGTATGTACGACAGGATACTGGTCGCGACGGACGGCAGCGACGCCGCGGTCGAGGCCGTCGAAGAGGCGGTCGAGCTCGCGGCCGGACAGGGGGCCGAACTGCACGTGATCAACGTCGTCGAGATGACGGCCGTCGAACCGATGGGTCCGACGACTGGTGTGAGTGTCGACTCGATGGAAGAGGTCGGCCAGCAGGCCGTCGCGGAGGCTGTCGAACGGGCCCAGGAGGCCGGCGTCGAGTCGGTCGAGGGTGTCACCACCAGAGGTGTCGCACACGAGGAAATCGTGGCGTACGTCGAGGACCAAGACATCGGTCTCGTGGTCGTCGGGACGCACGGCCGGACCGGACTCGACCGTCTCCTCCTGGGAAGCGTCGCCGAGAAGGTGGTTCGTCTCTCACCGGTGCCGGTGCTGACTGTCCGTTCGGGCAGCTATACCGGTGGACCTAAGCAATGATACATTCAGCCAGGGACGGAGAGGGGCTGATACTGTCGGCTATAAGCCCGTGAGCAGTTTCGCCCCA
>CAZUWC010000151.1:0-5411 GCA_964623935.1 uncultured Halobacteriales archaeon | reverse complement strand
TTACAGCAATCACTATATCAGCGCTGGCACAGCAGCCAGTAGACGCCTCCGAACACGAGTCCCCAGACGGCGTGCCCGGCAACGCCGGCGGGGAAGATCCGCGGCAGCGGTGCGGAGACACCGACGGCGTTGAGCCACAGCGGCATCAGGAGGCCGGCGGCCACGACCGCAAGAACGAGACCGAACACGACGGCTGCCCCGACGGTACCCGCGAGCGAGTCGACGCGGTCACGGAGCAAGGGACGGCGCAGGGCCGCCGCAAAGAAGATACCGAAGATGACGCTGTGAAACAGGTGGGTCACCCATCCCACGGCGACGCTCCCGACACCGTACAGCGATCCGATGACCGGAATGGTGTTGACGAACGCCTGCAGGATGGCCCCCATCGCGACGCCGGCCAGCAGCGCGGCGAGGGCGCTGTTGCGGAGTGCGGTGGGCTCGACGCCGTGGCGCTGGCTCGGCGTCCCCCCTTCGCGGACACGCGGCAGGCTGACGGTCACGTGCGTCTCGCCGTTCTCGCGTTCGACGGTGACGTCGCCGCCGTACTGGTCGACGAGGAAGGAGACGACGGGGTAGCCGAAGCTGATCGAGGGGTCGTCGTACTCGGAGATGGTTCCGGCCGTGAGGACCGCGGCCTGTTTCTCCGAGAGCGGGTCGCCGTCGTCGGTCACGGTCACCGTGGCAGCCGTCTCGGTGGCGTCCACGTCGACACGGAGGTGTGGCGTCCGCCCGGGGTGGCGCTCGACGGCGATCTCACACAACTGGGCGAAGATGGTGCCGATACGCTCGTTGGCACGCACCTGGAGGTCGTCGTCGACGCGGACGTCGTGGTCCACCTCGACGCCCGGGTGCTCCTCGGGGATTCCGACCAGCGTCTCCCGGACGGCCGGTGCGAGCGGGGTGGGTTCCTGCCGCGAGCCGTCCTGGGAGCGGACGAGAAACCCCACGTCCTCGACGGCATCGCGGATGCGCTCGGTGGCGCGGTCGATGGTGGCGAGACTCTCGCCGTCGGGGGTCCCATCCTGGAGGATTTCGAGGCGGGCACGCGCGGCGGTGACGGCATTGAGCACCTCGTCGCGGAGGATGCGGTCGAGGACGACCACCTGGTCGGACTGGCGGGCCAGTTCCCGGCGCTGGCGGCGGTTGCGCGCCGAGCGGACGCCGATGAGTGCGCCCCCGACGGCCCCGCCGATGAGCGTGTTCGCGACCAGCGTCCCCGACTGGGCCGTCGCGAGCATCGCGTCCTCGACGAGCATGGGATTCACCAGCGAGAGGGCGGTCACGAGGCCCATCCCGGCGGTCCCGACCAGTGTCCACAGCGCGACCACGTTGACGTGCCACGGCTCGAACGTCGAGACGGAGAGGCTCACGCCGAAGGCAGTCAGCGCCAGCCCCAGGGACAGCGGGACGAGCGCGGTCGTCAGGAACGCCACCGTCGAGCCGCCGGGGTCCGCGACGACGAGCAGGGTCGCACGGCTGAGGAGAAAGCCCACACCCGCGACGACCAGCCCGCCGTACTTGAGCTGCTGTTCGCGCCCTGCGGAGGGGTCCATCGTGTCTCTTTCACCCGGCAGCCACGTGAATGTGTGGAAACTCCAACGGAACGACACGGGAAAGACACAAACGCCGAGCGGGTCACAGTCGGGGTATGTGGCCGGTTACGGCGGGAACTCCCGCGGGATCGCTGGCTCTCACGCTCGCGTTACTCGTGGCCGGGCTGGGAGGAAGCGTCGTCGTCGGACTCGCGCTTGCCGCGTTCGCCAGGCGCCGGTCCCAGCCGTACCTGCTCGTCGTGCTCGCCGTCCTCGCACTGCTCGGCCGGACTGTCGTCGCCGGACTCTCGCTGTCCGGGACGCTCGCACCCGGCACACACCACCTGGCCGAACACACCCTGGACGTGGCGATGGTCGCGCTGGTCATCGCCGCCGTCTACACCGCACGGACCGCGCCCGAGACCGTATGACGGCCTGCGCTCACGCTGTCAGTTCGACGGCGTCCATCCCCAGGAAGGCCGTCTCGTAGCCCTCGTGGCGTGCGACCTGCGGCGGCGACTCGACCGTGAGTTCGAGCCGGTCGCCGCTCTGTACGCCGTCGACGACGGTCCCGTAGTGGTACCCAAGACCGGGGTGGAGCGTTCCGACGAGGTCCTGGGCCACGAATTGCTCGCCGTCCCGTGCTATCGCCGCGGACAGCGACATGAACGGCAGCGGGTAGCGGTTGTGCGGCGTCCGGACCGAGACGGCGAGGTACGTCCCCGAACCGTCGAGATCGTCGGGAACCTCCAGCGTCGTGACGGCGAACGTGGCGTCGCCGCTTTTTTCTTCCCCGATGGGAGTGCCGGGCAGGTCGGCGGCCGGCGGGGCCTGGCCGGCGGGCAGCATCTCCATGCCCATCGGGTCGACCGCACCCCGCTCCCCTGCCCGGTCGTCGAGTCGCTCGAACGATAGCTCTTCGAGTGTCTCGCTGCTGTATTCGAGGTCGAACTCGACGGAGACCCGCTCCGAGCGAATCGGGCCCGCCAATCGCGTCTCCACAGGGCCGAAATCGACCGTCACGGCGTAGGTCCCGTCGCCGTCCAGCGCGACGTTGTCGCCGAAGTGAACGCCCATGTTCTGGGAGAGCATCGACCACAGCGACGCCTCCGCGACGACGTCGCCGTCCCGCGAGACGGTCACAAAGGCGTTGGACGTGGGAACGACGGTCCCGGTCTCCCCGTCCCAGGCGGTGAGCATCAGGTGCATCGTGTCCTCCGCCGACACCTCGACCTGTCGGGTCCGCTCGCCGGTCACCAGCCAGAACCGGTGGGGGAAACTGTACGAGAGCGCGAACCGGTAGGGTCCGGCCGTGGCCATCCCCGACATCGCCATGCCCTCGACGTGCGTGGGGACGTACACCGCGTCGGGGCGGTCTTCGAGTACCGGCGGTTCGCCCGTTGCGCCGGTCGCGAACAGTCCGCTACACCCCGCCGTCGCCGCCCCGAGTGCCACACCACCGGCCGCGAGGAACCTGCGCCTGTGCATTACCGGAGAGTAGAGGGCGTCACCGAAAACCTGTTCTGGTACGGGCGTCGAAAAGGCGGCGTGACACGGGCGATACGCGGCGGTTCCGGCGGGAGGACTCGGAGCAACCGCGACCGCCGATACGCTACTCGGGTCGGGGGAGCGCGCGACGGTCGCGTGGCGGCACCAGGTAGTTCCCGCGGCGTTCGACGGTGAGATACTGGAGGATGCCGTTGTTGGTGCGCTGGCCGACGGCACCTCCTTCGGCGAGGTCGGTACCGGTCATCGCGGTCCGCGTGGCGACGAAGTCCTCGATGGCCCGCTGGAGGGACACGAAGTGGACGGTCGCCCGGTCGTCGTCGGTCGAGTCGAAGTCCCGCCGGAGGATGCGCGGCGTGCCGTCCTCGCGGGCGCGGGCGGCCTTCTGTGCGTGCCCGACGACCCCGGATTCGGCGTCCTCGCTCGCGTGGGCGGGACACCCGCGTTCCTCGATCCCGGTGGTGTCGCCGAGGTTCTCGCCCGTCCCCTCGACGAGTCCCTCCTCGGCGTGGGCGGGACAGAACATCGTCGCAACCCGGTGGTAGCGGTCGTCCTGCTCGTACCACTGCTGGAGGTGCAAGCGGAGTTTCGAGACCTGCATCGTCGTTCCGTCCGCGAACGGCCCGTCGGGGATGGTGACCCGGTCCTCGCCGGCCTGGTTCTTCTCGAACCCCGACTCGAACCCCATGTACAGCGGCGCGTCCTCGGGAACCGGCTCGGAGTCCGGGATGCCCGTCACGTCCTGGTGCTCGGCGGGCAACCCGTCGCCGACGAAGCCCGTCCGGCGGTCGACGCGCTCGACGGCCCCGGGGAAGGCCGCCACGTCGACGCCG
The DNA here is from genome assembly GCA_964623935.1 of uncultured Halobacteriales archaeon. GTDB lineage: Archaea > Halobacteriota > Halobacteria > Halobacteriales > Haloarculaceae > SW-9-67-25. The sequence goes on along the minus strand of CAZUWC010000151.1, from coordinate 1,540 downwards.
TTCAGTTCGTCGCGCTCCCCCGAGAGGGCCGCCTCGGCGCCCAGCACGACCGACCCGTAGTCACTGGCGAGGTGGACGGCGAGGTCGGCGGTATCGAGCGCGGGGTCCTCGAAGGGCGCCAGCGCCCGCGGCGCCTGCAGGTCCACACTCCCCGGGAGGGACGCCTCGAACCGGTCGAAGTACACCGGCGAGTACCCCACCGCGAACACCAGCCCCTCGTTGCTCCAGGGATAGGCCCGTTCGAGTGACTGCAGGGCCGCCCGCACCGCCTCGCGGTCGCCGGCAGTCGGGGAGCCGTCGAGGTCGAACAGCGCGAGCACGTGGTGGCGCGGGGCCACGTCGTTGCCGTGGTCGTCGGTCGGGAGCGCGTCGTTCCAGGCGTGCTGGCGGGCCGGGAGCGACGACGGATCGTCGGTGCCCGTCGGCAGGTCCGACTGTTCGCGTCCCGTGCAGGCCGACAGCGCCGCAGTGCCCCCGATAGCGACCGCTGCCTTCACGAAATTCCGTCGGGAGAGCCCCCCGTGACGGCTGGGGTCCATGCCCCCGGCTTCGGTCGCTTGCGGATAGGGCCTTGTGGTACGCGCCTCGAAACTGTCGACGGACAAGATTCTTGCCGTTCTGTAAACGACGTATACACAGGGGAACGAAGAGTATCAGGCTGGACGCGGACGTCTACGCACGCCTGGCCTCGAAAAAGCGTGACGACGAGACGTTCTCGGAGGCGGTCGACCGACTCATCGACGACTGGTCGTTGCTCGACATCGCGGATACCGACGACCGGGCCGACAGACACAGGGAACGACTCGAACGTGCCCGAGCCGACGCCGCCGACCGCGAGGAGTTGCTGACGGACCTGGGTATCGACACCGAATGATACTGGTGGTGGAGTGGTGTGAGCGGAACTCTGCGACACCCGGACGCTGAACTCGCTTGCATCACGTTATATTCTATCCAAAGCAATAACTTTATCACTAAATCGGTATAGTTGTAATACATGCGGCGGGGCGAGCTTCGGATCCTCGATGCACTACAGGACCAGCCAAAGACCGTCGGTGCGTTAGCCGACGCTATCGAGAAGAGCCAGCCGTGGACATCCGAGCTCGTACAGAGCCTCGCAAAGCAGCATCTCGTCACGAAAGACGGTGTGGTGGCGCTAGCGGATACCTACGAGGCGAGCCTCATCGCCGACCTCCTTCGGACGTACGACACGGAGAAGATACTGGTCGGAAAGCGCGAAGAGATCCTTGCGACACTGCTGGACGGGCCGAAGACGGTGGCCGAGCTGGAACAAGCGGGCTTCGCATCCTCGACGATCTACGCGGCCGTGAACGATCTCCAAGAGGTAGGTGTCGTGGAAGAGACGGAAGCGGGATACGAGATTACTGACGAGACGCTCCGCCAGTTTCTCCTCGCCCGACAGTCCACGCCATTTGAGACGGTTTACCAGGCGGATGGAGCGCAGGTGGTCCAAACGTCCGGTGACGACGTGGACGGCGAGCCGACGGCTTTCTCCGCGTTTCAGCGGTACGGAGTCGACTAC
>CAZUWC010000150.1:0-5412 GCA_964623935.1 uncultured Halobacteriales archaeon | reverse complement strand
AGGCGGCCCACGAGGCCGGCGACCACACCATCTACGTCGGCCGCGTCGAGGCGGCGGAACTCCTCGACAGCGAGGCCGACCCGCTGCTCTTCTTCCGTGGTGCGTGGGACGAACTGGCCGGCGGGTGACGCGGTCCGTCCCGGTCTGGTCGACCAGGGTGCAGGGACGGTCGCTCAGGCCAGTTCCTCGATGTGCTCGACGACGGCCGCGGCGTACTCGCTGGTGGCGAGTTTCTCGCCGCCCTCGATCTGTCGGTGGAGGTCGTAGGTGACACGCTTCGAGGAGATGGTCGCCTCGCAGGCGTCCTTGACGAGGTCGGCGGCGTCGGCCCAGCCCATGTACTCGAACATGAGCGCCCCCGAGAGGATCATCGCGGTGGGGTTGACCTTGTCCTGGCCGGCGTACTTGGGGGCCGAGCCGTGGACGGGTTCGGCCAGACACATCGCGTCCCCGAAGTTCGCACCGGGCGCGATGCCCAGGCCGCCGATCTGTGCGCCACAGGCGTCACTGAGGTAGTCGCCGTTGAGGTTGGGCAGGGCCATGACGTCGTACTGGTCGGTCCGGGTGAGCACCTGCTGGAGCATGTTGTCCGCGATGCGGTCGTTGACGACGACGGTCCCCGCTGGCTGGTCGCCGTCGCGCTCCTCCCAGAGGGTGTTCTCGGTGATGACCTCCTCGCCGTACTCCTCCTCTGCGACCTCGTAGCCCCACTCGCTGAAGGCGCCCTCGGTGAACTTCATGATGTTGCCCTTGTGGACCAGCGTCACCGAGTCGCGGTCGTGCCCCAGTGCGTACTCGATGGCCTGCCGGACCAGCCGCTTGGTGCCGTGCTCGGAGATGGGTTTGACGCCGATGCCGACGGGCCCGTCGTGGATGGTCTCGTCGAACCCCATCTCCGCTTCGACGAACTCCCTGACCTGTTCGACTTCCTCGGTGCCGGCCTCCCACTCGATGCCGGCGTAGACGTCCTCGGTGTTCTCCCGGAAACTCACCATGTCCATCTGTTCGGGGTTCGAGACCGGCGAGGGGACGCCGTCGAGGTGGTAGGTGGGCCGGACGTTCGCGTACGTGTCGAGCGTCTGCCGGAGCGCGACGTTCAGCGACCGGTAGCCCGAGCCGACGGGTGTCGTCAGCGGCCCCTTCATCGCGACGCGGTGTTCGCGGATGGCCTCGACCGTCTCGTCGGGGAGGTTCTCGTCGTAAAGCTCGCGGGCGGTCGAGCCGGCGTAGATCCGCATCCAGGCGATGTCCCGGCCGGTGGCCCGTGCCGCCGCCGTCAGGACCTCCCTTGCTGCCGGCGCGACGTCCTCGCCGATGCCGTCGCCGTAGAGAATCGGAATGATCGGCGTGTCCGGGATGTCGAGTTCGTCGGCTTCCTCGTCGATCACCCGGATCCGCTCGCCTCCCTCGGGTACTTCGACCGTGTCGTAGGACATATGCAGGACGATTGCCCGGCCGCCTGTAAAGGCATGCCGCTTTCGTCGAGTCCGTGAGACACCGCTCCGGGCGCGTCCCGACATGGGACCGTGAACGTCACCCCTATTTGCCGCCCGGGCCAGGGGCGTCCATGCACGTGCTCGTCCACGGCGGCGCCGGACGTGCCCCCGACGACCCCGGGGCACGGCGCACCGTCCTCGACGGGGCCGTCTCGGCGGGTCTCGACTCTTCCGACCCGGAGCGGGCCGTCTGCGCGGCGGTCCGGTCCCTCGAATCCGACCCGCGGTTCAACGCCGGGCGCGGCGGCGCCGTCCAGAGCGACGGCGTCGTGCGGACCGACGCGGGACTGATGACCGGCGACGGTGAGTCGGGGGCCGCCTGTTCGATGCCGGGCGTCGAACACGCTATCGACGTGGCCCGTCTCGTGAAGACCGAGACCCCGCACGTCCTGCTGGCCGGAGAACGGGCCGTGGCACTGGCCGAGTCCGCCGGTGTGGCGACCGACTGTGACCTGTGGACCGACGCGACCCGGGACCGCTGGAGCGGGGCCGACCCGCCCGTCGATACCGGGACCCGCGACCAGTTGGCCTGGGTCCGGGAACGGTTCGGCGGCGATATCGCCGGGAGCGGTAACCCGGAAGGGGACGAGGACGCGGGACCGATCGACGGACGCGACCACGACACGGTCGGCGCCGTGGCGACGGACGGCGACCGCCTGGCGGCCGCGACCTCGACCGGCGGCCGGTGGTTCGCCCTCGCCGGCCGGGTCGGTGACGTCCCGCAGGTCGGCGCGGGCTTCTACGCGTCGGAACGGGCGGCGGCCAGCGCGACCGGCGAGGGGGAGGCTATCGCACGGTTCGCCCTCGCGAGACGGGCCGTCGCGGCCGTCGGTGAGGGAGCGGATCCGGCGTCGGCAGCCGGAAACGTGATCGAGGACTTCGCCGCCGAGACCGGCGGGACCGCGGGCGTCATCGTCGTCGACCGGTCGGGGGCGACGGGGAAGGCACACAACGCAGAGGCGATGGCGACTGCGCCCCGGGACGAACAGTAAGCCTTTCTCCCCGAGCGTCGAAAGGAGGGCCATGAGCGACGTGGACCTCACCGACGAGCAGTACGAGAAACACCGCGAGGCCGGAGAGATACTCGCCGAGGTGCGCGAGGCGGTGACCGACCGCGTCGAGGTCGGCGCAAGCCACCTCGACGTGGCCGAGTACGCCGAGGAGCGCATCCGCGAACTGGGCGGGGAGCCAGCATTCCCGGTGAACATCTCCATCGACGAGGAGGCCGCCCACGCGACGCCGGGCGCCGACGACGACGCGACCTTCGGCGAGGAGATGGTCAACCTCGACATCGGGGTCCACGTCGACGGCTGGCTGGCCGACTCCGCCGTGACGGTCGACCTCTCGGGGACCCAGGACCTCGTCGACGCCTCCGCCGACGCCCTGGAGGCGGCCCTCGACGTCGTCGAGGCGGGCGTCGAGACCGGCACCATCGGCCGCGTCGTCGAGGAGACCATCGACGGCTACGGCTACAACCCGGTGGTGAACCTCACCGGCCACGGGCTGGGCCACTGGGAACAGCACACGGAGCCGAACATCCCCAACCGGGCGGTCTCACAGAGCGTCGAACTCCAGGCCGGGGACGTGGTGGCGATCGAGCCGTTCGCGACCGACGGGGGCGGCAAGGTCAGCGAGGGCAGCGAGGAGGAGATCTACGCCCTCGAACACGAGTCGTCGGTGCGGGACCGCCAGGCCCGGCAGGCACTGGAGCAGATCACCGAGCAGTTCCGCACACTGCCGTTCGCGACCCGGTGGCTCGACGTCTCGCGGGCGTCGATGGCGCTGCGCCGATTGAAACGCCAGGACGTCGTCCACGGCTACCCGGTGTTGAAGGAGGACGACGGCTGTCTGGTCAGCCAGAAGGAACACACCGTCATCGTCACCGCGGACGGCTGTGAAGTGACGACCCGCTGAGGCGGACCGCGTCGCTATGCGTTGTTCATCCGCGTCCGCACGACGGCCCCACAGTCACGGCACTCGCTGATCCGGTAGGGCTCGCGGGAGTACTCGGCGTTCTCGGTCTCGGTGCTCTCGGTCAGTATCTTCACGCTGATCGTGTGGGGCGTCACCCGGTCACACTCCGGGCACTCCTCGGTCAGGTCGTCGATATCGGTGCTCGTCGTTGCCATCGTAGTCACGACGAGGTGGCCAGAAGGCATAAAAAAGAGCGACCGTCCATTCCGTTCACGACGGGTCACCGGGACCCAGGCCGCTGTTGCCGACGAGTCGGGGATGGAACGGCCACGCGACCCCTCGAACTGACACTCTTCGGGATCGAACGGTGACCGTTTTCGCTGAACGGCCGAAATCTTTATATACTACTTGTGGGTGTGCCGGATGGGCAGGCGTTATACCGGCGGGCGACCGACGGGTCGCCATGGACAAGGTGTTCGCCCCGTGGCGGATCGAGTGGGTCGAGCGGTCCGACCGGGAGGAGGACATCGAGGGGTGTGTCTTCTGTGCACTCCCGGAGCGGGACGCCGACCGGGAGCACAACCTCCTCGCGCGTGGCGAGCGGGCGTACGTCCTGCTCAACAACTACCCCTACAACCCCGGTCACGCGATGGTCATCCCTCACGAGCACACGGGCGAGTACCGGGATCTGGACGCGGAGACGCTGCTCGCGAAGGAACGCCTCGTCCAGCGGACCATGGCCGCGATGGACGAGGTGCTGGCCCCCGACGGCTACAACGTCGGCTACAACCTCGGGGACGGTGCCGGTGGCTCCATCGACGACCACCTGCACGCCCACGTCGTCCCGCGGTGGGAGGGCGACACCAACTTCATGCCCGTCGTCGGCGAGACGAAGGTCATCGTCGAGGCGGTCACCGAGACCTACGACCGCCTGCACGAGGCCTTCGCCACGCAGGAGGGGGTCGAGGATCGCGGGGAGGGACGGGCGGTCGCGGTCACTGGCGACTAGCGATCCGGGCCGGCGTGCGGAGAGACGCGCCGGGACGTGGCAAAGCCACTTTGTCGGGGGGCCCGAACCGCCGGTCGATGTCGCGGGCCAGCGCGCTCCGGCGGGTCGGTCTCCTCGTCCTCGGCGTCAACGCCGCGCTGTTCGCCGCGAAGGCGGCCGTCTACGTCGAGACGGGGAGCCTGGCCGTGGGGTCGGAGGCTATCAACAGTCTCGCGGACGCCGTCTACAGCCTCGTCATCGTCGGGGGCCTCTACCTGACGACGCGGCCGCCGGACTTCGAACACCCCCACGGCCACGAGCGCATCGAGCCGTTCGTCTCGCTGTTCGTCGCGGTCGGCATCTTCGCTGCCGGCGGGGCCGTTCTCTGGCAGTCCGCGTCGTCGCTGCTGTCGGGGCCGGTCGACGTGGCCCGCGGCCCCGCGGCCGCCGCCGTCCTGGCCGGCGCCGGGGCCGTGAAGTACCTCCTCTACCGGTACTGCCTGCGAGTGGGCTCCGAGCGCAACTCGCCGGCGCTTGTCGCCACCGCACTCGACAACCGCAACGACATCCTCACCGCCGGGGCGGCGCTGGTCGGCGTCGTCGGCGCACAGGTCGGCTACCCGCTGCTGGACCCCCTCGCCGCGGGCGTCGTCGCGGTGGGCATCCTCTATACGGGTGTGGAGGTGGTCAAGGACAACGTGGGGTACCTCGTCGGCCAGGCCCCGCCCGAGGACCTCCGGGCCGAGATCGTCCGGCGGGCGCTGGCCCACCCCGACGTCGAGGGCGCCCACGACGTCATCGCCCACTACGTCGGCCCCGAGATCGACGTCAGCCTCCACATCGAGGTCGAGGGCGACCGCACCCTCCGGGAGGCCCACGACATCGAGACGAAGGTCATGGACTCCATCCGCGCGCTCCCGGAGGTCGACGACGTGTTCGTCCACGTCGACCCCAAGGAGGCCGGCGAGTGGAAAGAGGACGACGAGGTCGACCGCCTCGTGGGCGGGGGCCGCG
>CAZUWC010000149.1:0-5430 GCA_964623935.1 uncultured Halobacteriales archaeon | reverse complement strand
ATCGAGGAGGCACAGGGACAGAAGCAGTCCGACATCATCCGCGCGCAGGGTGAGAAGCAGAGCCAGATCCTCGAGGCACAGGGTGACGCCATCTCGACGGTCCTCAGGGCCAAATCCGCCGAGTCGATGGGCGAGCGCGCTATCATCGAGCGAGGGATGGAGACCCTAGAGCACATCGGCGAGGGCGAGTCGACGAAGTTCGTGCTGCCCCAGGAACTGACCTCGCTGGTCGGGCGGTACGGCAAGCACCTCCAGGGCAGCGACGCCAAGGAGAACGGCCACGTCCTGGAGGGGCTGGAGTTCGACGACGAGGCCCGCGAGATGCTCGGCCTCGACAACATCAAGGAGATTCTGGGACAGCTCGAAGACGAAGAGGAGGTCGTCGACGTCGAACAGATGGAACAGGAGGCCGACGCGGTCAAGACCGGCGACGCCACCGCCGAAATCAAGGACCCCGACGAGGTCATCGAGCAGATGGACCAGGAGATGGACAAGGAGATTGCCGGCGGCGGCTCTGATTTCAACCCCAACGAGGAGACCGACGGCAGCGGGTCGTGATAGTGATTGCTGTAAGCCTTTTCCGGATCAACCGCACGGCGTGACGCGGTTGAAACGGTAAATCGTTACAGCAATCACTATGAGGACGGCGACACTCGTTCCGTAGAGCCAACCTTTTTCCGCTCGTCTCACATATCAGAGTGTAATGACCTCCGATGGCGAGGAGGGCGTCGACGAGTCAAAGCGCGCGACGCTGCGGCGGTTCGCGGCGCTGGGCGCGGCGAGTCCCCTCGCCGGTCTGGCCAGCGCGGGCCGCGTCGACAGCGACAGCGACGCACCCGACGCCATCGCGGGATACCTCACAGCCACCCCGGGGGCACACTTCTCGAAGATCCGTGACGACCTCCAACTGGGCACGGGCGAGACCCAGCACCACCTCCGGCGCCTGGAGAACACGGGCGCCGTCGAGAGCCGCAAGGACGGCGACTACCGGCGGTACTTCCCCGCGGGCCGCTTCTCGGAGTTCGAGCAGGTCGCGCTGGGCTATCTCCGCCGGGACACCGCCCGCGGGATGGTCGTCGCACTCCTCGAGAATCCGTCGCTGTCGGCTGGCGACGTCGCCGACCGGCTGGGCGTCTCGCGGCCGACCGTCAGCAGTTACGCACGGCAACTCGACGAGGCGGGGTTGCTCTCCCGCGAGGACGGATACACGGTTAGGGCCCCCGAGACGCTGCTAATCTTGCTGGTCCGGTACGCGGACTCCTTCGACGAGGAGACGGTCCGGCTGGCTGCCGAGGCCGACGACCTGGTCGTCTACGACCCCTGATACGGTCGTGGCCGGCTTATCGTTCTCCAGCGGCGAGTCCGGAGCCGGTGATGCTAAACTGTGCGGTCGCGCCGGCCTCGCGGGCGTGGTGCTTCTCCAGCGTGACCCGGCGGTTCCCGCCACGGAAGCGGTCCAGCCGGAGGATGACACCCGACCAGTGGTCGATGGTGTGTCCGCCCAGCGCGCGCGTCGCGTCGGATTCCGGGTCGGTGAAGACCTGGTTCGTGAACGCGACCGCGAGGTCGTGCTTGCGTGCCAGCGACAGGAGGTGCGTGACCTGCCGGGCCACCACGCGCAGCGCCTCGCCGTCTGCCTGCTGGGTGCGTTCGAGCCGGTAGAAGCCGGTCGCGCTGTCGAGCACGACGAGCTCCACCTCGGGCGCGAACTCGGCGGCGTCCTGGACTGCCTCGCGTTGCTCCTCGAAGGTCAGCGCCTCGGAGACGATGATCCGCGAGGCCAGTTCCTCGACGGACTCCTCGCCGGGATGGCCCCTCGCGAGTTGCTCCAGGCGGTCGACCGAGACCCCCTCCGTGTCGATGTAGAGGGCCGACCCGCTGTCGGCGGCAACCTCGATGGCGGCCGAGAGGACGACGTTCGTCTTACCGGCCGCGGGCGGGCCGTACACCTGCGTGACTGCGCCGCGCTCGAACCCGCCGCCCAGCAGGTCGTCGATGGGGCCACAGCCCGTCGGGATGGGGTTGCTCACGCGCCGGGATTGGTCCCGCTCCCGTTAAAACGCTCGCACACGCGACAGCTCTCGCTTCCGGAACGGTGCCTGGCCGTTCCGACGGGGTACCGAGTCGCTCAAGGCCGGGCCGGGGCAACCCGTGGTGTGATCGTCGTCGCCACCGCGGACTTCGAACTCTACCACGAGGTCGTGACTGCGCTCCGGGACCGCGGGGTCGAGTTCACGACCGTCGAACCCGGCGCGGAGCTGCCCGACCGGACCGCGGTCCTCGTGACCGGCGAGGACGACGACGTGTCGGTCCCGGAGGGTGTCGAGGTGGTCCGCGCGGCCCCGGAGAACCCGCGGGGTGCCATCGAGTCCGTCCTCGCGCTGACGCGCGGCGGTGGCGGCCGGACCGTCGTCGGCGTCGACCCCGGCGAACAGCCCGGCATCGCGGTCCTCAGGGGCGGGGTCGTAGTTGCGACCTTCCAGGTGCCCGCCGAGCGGACCGCCGAGGTGGTCAGGGAGGAACTCGAGGACGCCGTCGATCCGCTGGTCCGGATCGGCGACGGCGCCCGCCTCGTGGGTGCCCGGATCATCGACGACCTCGACGTGCCGGTAGAACTGGTCGACGAGACGGGGACGACGCCCTACCTCGGCGCCGGCACGCGCGGGATGGGTGACGTGCTGGCCGCGGTCAACATCGCGCGCATCGAGGGCGAGCGCGTCGACGAGCGCGATATCGACCCGACTGCAGGTGAACTCCAGCGCATAAAGGACCGCTCGCGCGAGCGAAGCGAGACCAACCGCGCCATCGACGAGACGCTCGCGCGCCGGGTCGCGGGCGGCGAACTGACCATCGAGGAGGCGCTGACCGAGCACCGCGGGGAGTGATAGTGATTGCTGTAACTGTTTACCGGTACGACCGCACGACAGCGTTCGGTCGATCCGGCAATGACTTACAGCAATCACTATGACAGGTCTTTTTTGCCGGCGCTCCCGGACCAGCGGACATGGCTATCGAGTTCTCCAGGACTATCGAAGAGGCGCAGTTCTACAGCCCGCTGGCGGACTTCGACCTGGACACCCAGCCCGTGGAGTACCGCCGCGACCCGCTGACCGGCCAGCAGACACGTGTGGTCGGGGAGTGGTTCCCCGAGCCCGAAGACCCGGACACCGAACCGGACGTCGGCGGCGGCGAGGACTGTTTCTTCTGCCCGGAGATGGTCGAGGACGCGACCCCCGAGTACCCCGACTACGTCGGCGTCGACCGCGGGTCCGTCGGCGAGGCCACGTCCTTCCCGAACCTGTTTCCCTACGGGACGCACTCGAACGTGGTTGTCCTCACCGAGGACCACTTCCGGCCGGTCGACGATCTCCCAGCGGACCTCCTCGCGGACGGACTCGCGTGTGCGCTGGAGTACGTCCACGCGGCGGTCACCCACGACGGCTCGGGGTTCGCGTCGGTCAACATGAACTATCTGCCATCGGCGGGCAGCAGCGTCCTCCACCCCCACCTCCAGGCCATCGTCGACGACCACGGCACCAACGAGGCACGCCGCCGACTCGATGCCGAACGGGACTACCACGACAGCCACGGCCGGACCCACTGGGCGGACCTGCTCGAGGAGGAACGCGAGGGGCCGCGGTACGTCGGCCGGACAGGCGACGTCGAGTGGGTCGCGCCGTTCGCGCCGGCGTCGCAGTATCACGTGACCGGCATCACCGACGTGACCGGGATTCCAGACCCCGACGACCCCGTCGTGGACGACATCGCGGCCGGCATCGAGAACGTGCTCGCCTTCTACGACGAGGCGGGGCTGGACGCGTTCAACTTCGCGCTCCAGATGGCCCGGGACGAACCGGCCTCGCCCGCCGTCCTCGATATTGTCGCCAGGCCCGCCTTCGAGGAGGGCTACGTCAACGACGCCTTCTATCTCCAGGCACTCCACGACGAACGCGTCGTCGACGTCGCTCCCGAGGAGTACGCGGCCGAGATGGAGTCATTTTCTAATCACCCCTCTCCGAACCGGTGACAGCGTGGTTGTGACCGCACCAGAGACGAGGAGTGACGAGTGTCGACTCCCGCTAGATCCAGTCGCCAGGGACCGATTCGGAGTCGTCTGCAGTGGCGCGACTTCTGTCGGCGAGTGCTCGTTCGGTCGCCTTCTTCCGGGTGCGGATGTAGTCCATCAACTCCGGGTGCGAATCGTAGTAGTCGAGTGCTACCTCGATTTGCTCCCGGTCGAGGTGTGGATACGCGTCGAGCAACTCGTCGACACTGTCCCCGCGTTCTCTCGCCGCGACGCCGAGCGTGAACACACCGACACGAGTTCCCTCGATCCGGACGGTCCTGCTCATCGACAGACGGTAGTCGAAGCAGGGGTATAAGAGTTCGTCCGCCCAACCGCCCGGGCTCGACCTACGACTCCCGCGCCGCCGCTTCCGCACGGCGCATCACCTCGCGGACCGGCAGGTCCGTCTCCTTCGTGACCGCCAGCGCGTCGTCGAACTCGGCGCTCACGTCGTAGATCGCCTCGCCCGCGCTGGCGACCTTGACCGCCACCTCGTACTCCTCGCCGTCGACGGCCACGGAGACAGTCCGCTGTTCGCGGTCGGCGACCCACCGGTGGCCGGCGCTGCCCTCGCGGACGCCAAGTGTCCCCGTCTCCTCGGCCAGTCGGCGTGCCACCCGCTGTGCGTCCTCGGGCACACAGACGACCTTCACGAGGTGGCCCGGCCGGGACTTCTTCATCGTCAGCGGCACCACCGAGACGTCCAGGGCACCCGCCTCGGCGAGCGTCTCCTGGAGGCCACCCAGCAACTCGGGCGAGGCGTCGTCGAGGTTGGTCTCCAGTACGGTGATGGACTCCCGGTCGAGGTCCCCCGTCGCGTCGCCGACGGTTGCCCGGAGGACGTTCGGCCGGTCCGGGAAGTCCCAGCCGCCGGCGCCGTAGCCCGAGCCGTCGACGTCCAGGGACGGCAGCGACTCGACGCCATCCGCGGCGTGTGCGAGGATTGCCGCGCCGGTGGGGGTGAGCAACTCGGCCTCGACGGGCCCACCCCGCAGCGACCAGTCCGCGCGCTCGGCGAGTTCGACGACCGCTGGCGTGGGGACGGGGTAGGTGCCGTGTGACATCTCCACCTCGCCGCCGCCGGCCGCGAGCGGCGTCGTCACGACGTGCTCGACGTCCATGTCAGCGAGCAGGAGACAGCACCCCACCACGTCCGCGATGGCGTCGTCGGCACCGACCTCGTGGAAGTGAATCTCGTCGATCGACGTCCCGTGGACCGCCGCCTCGGCCTCCCCGAGCAACTCGAAGATGGCCCTGGCGTCCGTCTCGACGGCTGCCGGAATCTCCATCGACTCGACGATTTCGACCACCTCGTCGAAGGACCGCTGGGGACCGTGCCCCTCCGCTGGCGTGTGGCTGTGGTC
>CAZUWC010000148.1:0-5454 GCA_964623935.1 uncultured Halobacteriales archaeon | reverse complement strand
CCAAGCGCCGGACGAACCACCAGGGTGGCTGTCACGCATGGCCCGCTACGCAACGCAAATCGAGGACGGCACCATCTACGTCGGCACCGACGACGGCCGACTGTCCGTCGGGGAGGTCGAGGTTGCCCTCGAGGTCGTGGGTGGCCCGTCCTGGACCATCGAGTACTCCGCGGAGTACAAGCAGCGCCACCCCGAGGCGGCCACCGCCGACGAGGGGCTGACCGTCGACGTCGTGGACATGATGCGGGCCATGACCCACTCCGAGCGGTTCGTCGAGACGCTGGCCGCCCAGCCCGCGGAACCGACCGACGGCGACGACGTCTCGCCGCGACTCGGCCTCTTCGTCGGGAAACTCCTCGAGAACTTGGAGAGCGGTGTCGACTAGAACTCGTCGAGCGTCGCCTGTCGTGGCCTCCCCTTCTGGATACCGTGCCCGCCAGCCTGTGGGTCACGCCCGCTCGTTCCCTCGGCGTCGTCCCACGAATCGAGCGCGGCCTGTTCGCCGGACGCGAACGAGAGATTCGAGACGCGAACGCCGAGTTTCCGGACCTCGGCTTCCGCGAACTCCGCTATGAGGTCAAGCGCCACGTCCCGCACGAGGTCCGGGTCGTCGACGGGGCCCGGGAGCGTCTCGGCGCGCGTCTGTACCTCGAAGGGCGGCGTGACGACCTTGATGCCGACGGTCCGGTACAGCGCCCCCTCGCGGCTCGCGCGGTCGGCGACCGACGCCGCAAGCTCCCGGACGACATCGCGCTTGCGCTTGGGGTCGGCCGTCGCCTCGGTGAACGCCGACTCCCGCGAGAGGCTCTTGGGGTCGCCCGTCGGCTCGACGGAACGGTCGTCCTCGCCGCGGGCGTAGCGCCGGACCGCCAGCCCGCGCTCGCCGAAGCGTTCCTCGACGCGTGCGGGGTCGGCCGCCGCCAGATCGCCCGCCGTCTCGACCTCCAGTTCGCGCAACTCACGGGCGGTCACCGGGCCGACGCCGTGGACCGACTCGACGGGCAGGGGGTCGAAGAAGTCCCGTACGTCGCCGGGCTCGACCACCACCAGTCCGTCCGGTTTGTCGCGGTCGCTGGCGACCTTCGCGGCGCTCATCGTCGGCGCGACGCCCACGCTCGCCGTGACACCCACCTCCTCGTCGACCAGCGTCTTCAGTTCGCGGGCGAACCCTGCCGGGTCGCCGTCCCAGCCCACGCGGTCGGTGACATCGAGGTAGGCCTCGTCGACGCTGACCTCCCGCACCGTGTCCGCGACGTCGTGCAGGACCGCCTTGACCTCCGCGGCGACCGACTCGTAGTAGTCCATGTCGACCGGGCGGTAGTGGCCGGCCTCCTCGACGTCCAGGTCCGGGTCCACGGCGGCCTCGCTCTTCCGGGGGAGCAGGTCGAGGGCCCCGGAGATTGCCTGAGCGGACTCGACGCCGTACGCGCGTGCCTCGTAGCTCGCGGTGGCGACGGCGCCGTGGGACTCGCCGGGTTCGTAGCCCATCCCGACGACGACGGGTTCGTCCCGCAGCGCGGGCTCGCGGAGGCGCTCGCAGGCCGCGTAGAAACAGTCGATGTCGACGTGACAGATCACGCGGTCCTCGCCCTCGGGCGCGCCCGGCAACCGTGCGGACCGCACCATACCACACCTTGTGCTGTGGGTCAGTTAACAGTACTTGGCGACGGCGCAGGGTGGTATTACGAAGATTGAAGTATTACTGAATTCTATCCATTACGCATGAGCGACCCAGAAGACGGCACGGTCGTCACCGTCACGAGCAAGGGGCAAGCGACGATTCCCAAAGAGTTCCGTGACAAACTCCACATCGACACACCGGGTCGCGTTCGCTTCATCGAGACTGAGACGGGAGAGGTCGTGATTCGGCCTGTCAAACCTCCGTCGGAACTTCGAGGCGCACTTGCATCCGAGGAAAAGGAACAGGGGAAGTCGGCCACGGAACTGCTCCGTGAAGAGCGAGAGCGAGACAAGGAGGAAACCGACAAGACGTACGAACTGTCGGATCAGGAGGAATGATAGTCGTCTTCGATACCGAAGCGCTGCTCGCCTTTTCGTTCGACGAACAAGGCGCAGGGGAAGTCGAACGGTGGCTCGACCGCGTGTACGACGCGGAGATCGACGGGTTCATATCCACTATCAACCTTGCTGAATTCCGATATATCGCCACCCGGAAAGCATCCGAAGAGCAGGCTGACGCCCATATCGACGACCTCCGAGACATGGGTGTGACCGAGTATGACATCGATACCCTCTGGAAAGCTGCGTCGGATTTGAAAGCCACGTACAGCCCATCCCTCGGAGATGCGTACGCCGTCGCCGCCGCCAAAGACCTCGACACCGACGGTGAGCGGAACGTAACCCTCCTCGTTGGTGCTGACGACGACTACGACGTGTTCGAGAATGAGGAGGGATTCGAGCACCTCATCGAACGCTTTCGAGACGATCCTGCCCGAACACGTTAAGCGCGGCCAGGCCGAGACGAAAGTGGTCACTCCCGGTCGCGAGTCAGAAAACCGCGGTGTGCCGGCCGGAACACACCGTGGGGCGTTGCCTGGTCTGCGGTGCCAATGTACCGGTCACTTCGGCGGTGGTTCCCGCCGGAAGCCCCGCTCACCAGGGCTCCACCTGTGTGTTAGCCGTTACCACATTTAACGCTTGCCGTTCGTGGCAGAATATTGAACAGAGAGGTGTACGGATCCGGGAGGCCGGCCTGTTGCTTGCAGCGGGCGGGACCTCCAGTAACCGACAGTTTCAACAGCGAACTCGCGAAAGTGGGTGGCGTGAACGCCAACGACCGGTCGATCGTCGGGCTGGTGATGGCCGCACACGCGATGGTCCACACCTACGAGCTGTCGATCCCGGTGCTCATCCCCATCTGGCTGGTCGAGTTCGACGTCCTGAACGTCGGCCTGGCGCAGTTCCCGGTCAACGAGGCGACGCTTGGGGCGCTGGTCGCGGTCGGCTACGGCCTGTTCGGCCTCGGGGCCCTGCCCAGCGGCGTCCTCGTCGACCGCCTGGAGGCGCGGCTGCTGATCGTCGCCTGCCTGCTCGGGATGGGGGCGTCGTTTTTCATCCTCGCGGTGGCACCTTCGCCGCTGGGGGTCGGGCTCGCGCTCGTCGTCTGGGGCGTCGCGGCCAGCGTCTACCACCCCTCGGGGCTGTCGCTGATCAGCCGCGGCGTGAAACAGCGCGGGAGCGCCTTCGCCTACCACGGGATGGCCGGCAACGCCGGCATCGCTGGCGGCCCGCTGGTGACGATCCTCCTGCTCGTCCTGCTGGACTGGCGGGTGGTCGTCGGCCTGCTAGCGGTCCCGGCGCTTGTCGCCGCGCTGGCGGCCCTCCGCGTCGACATCGACGAGCGTGCCGCTGTCAGCGCCACCGACGGCGGTGGACGGGCAAGCAGCGACGTCACTTCGCTCGCCGACTTTCTGACCGACGCCCGGGTGCTGTTCGCGAGCGCGTTCGTCGTCGTCTTCGTCCTCACGTTCTTCTCGGGGCTGTACTACCGTGGCGTCCTCACGTTCCTCCCCGAACTCCTGCGAGGGTTCTCCGCGCTCCCGACCCTCGAAGTGGGCGGGCGGACCTTCGTCGCCGGCGACTACGTCTACGTCGGTCTGCTGATTGTCGGTATCGTCGGCCAGTACGCCGGGGGCAAACTCACCGACCGCTACCGGCCGGAACTCGGCCTCTTCGGCGGCTACGGTCTCCTCGCAGTCGTGGCGATTCTCTTCCTCCCGGCGGCCGCCATCGGCCTGTCCGCCCTGCTGGTCGTCGCGGCACTCCTGGGCTTTTTCCTCTTTGCCGTCCAGCCGTTCTACCAGGCCAGCGTCGCCGAGTACACCCCGCCAGGGAAGCGCGGTCTCTCCTATGGCTTCACCTACCTGGGCGTCTTCGGCGTCGGCGCGCTGGGCGCCGTCATCGCCGGGACGCTCCTCACGTACTTCTCCCCCGAACAGCTGTTCCTCGTGCTCGCGGGGCTGGCCGTCGGCGCTGCCACCCTCGGTGGCTACCTCTCGTTCCGGAGACCCTCGACCGAAATCGGCTGATACTGTCGGCTATAACTTCGTGAGCGATTTCGCGCCCCGGGTGGGGCGAAACTGCTCACGGGCTTATAGCCGACAGTATGACCGGGGGACACTACCCGCCGCGGGGCCCCCCGATGGACTGACGGGCACGTTCGGGAGAGGATCAAATCACTCTTTGATCCAACTGGAAGCTTATGATCGTCTCCTCCCTCACCTCGGGTATGGAGCGCCGACAGTTTCTCTCGCTCGCCGGCGCACTCGGGACAGCCGGCGCGGCTGGGTGTTCGGGACGCGGGCTCACTGCGGGCGGAGAGCCCGATCCCCCGGCGGCGGTCGACGGGACGTGGCCGCTCCCGGACTACGACCCGGGGCAGACGAACTACACGCCTGAGGCGACCACCTTCGCCGACCCGGTGTCGGAACTGTGGCGTCTCGGGAGTCACGGCGACCCCTCCGTGCTGGCTGTCCTGGCAGAGACGGTGTTCGCAGCCGGTGGTGACACCGTTCGTGCAGTCGACGCCCGGGACGGCACCGAGCGGTGGGAAACATCGACGGACTCGGACGTCGCGGTGGCTGGCGCGATAGATACACACCTCGTCGTCCGTGGCGGGGGCGACGTGACCGCCCTTGACGTGGACGATGGGACGGAACGCTGGCGAACGTCTGTCGCCGATACCGTGGACACCGCCCTCACAGCGGGTGGGATGTACACCCTCACACTCCGGAACGAGACGTCGACAGTGACCGCGCTCGAACCTGCCGATGGCCAGCAGCAATGGCAGATCGAACTGGACGCGAGCGGGCCCAGTGCTGGCGTCCTGGCTGGCACCGACCAGGTGGTCGTGTGGGTGGCGGGCGAGTCCGGCGGCTGGTGGGTGCTCGATACTGATACCGGTGACATCGGTGCCGACCGGTATGGCGGATCACACTTCGACATTCCTCACGCGTATCGCGATGGCGTCGCGTATCGCGTCGACGGGTTCTACGGCTCACTGTCGGCGTCGAGACCCGAGAGCGGGGTGTGGAGCGGCGACGTCGAGGCGTACAACTCGTCGTCTGCCGGGCTGCCAGTCGCCGTGGGCCCCGACCGGCTGTACGTCCACCTCGACGCGGGTGACAGTCCGGGCCTCTACGCCGTCGACAGTACGACCGGGGAACAGTTGTGGCAAGCGGAGACCGGCGGGTTGGGGACCGCAGCCGTCGAGAGCGACGGCGTTCGACTCGTCGCCTGTGAGGGGGCCTTACTGATGGCGTCACCCAACGCAGTGCGGCGGTTCGACGCGCAGGACGGGACCGAAACCTGGAGCGTCGGGACGGGCGGAATCGACTGGTTCGGAGCAGTCGATGACCTGCTCTATGCGCTCCACGACGGCGACATCGTGGCCTTCCGGAGTGCTTGAGGACCGACCCCCGCGTGGTCCGCTCA
>CAZUWC010000147.1:0-5478 GCA_964623935.1 uncultured Halobacteriales archaeon | reverse complement strand
CGCCGGCACCGTCGCGAGCGTCGGCGAGGGCGTGGCCGCCGTCGAACCGGGCGACAGGGTCGTCCTCTGTCCGAACGAGACGTGTGGGATCTGCCGGTTCTGCCGGGAAGGCCCCGAGAACCGCTGCGAGTCGTTCTCGCTGTACCACGGCGGGCTGGCCGAGGCCGCGGTCGTCGCCGCCGACCGCCTCGTCGCGCTGCCCGACACCGTACCCGAGGAGACTGCGGCCGCGCTGCCGACGGCCTACCTGACAGCCGCGCACATGCTCCGGCGGGCCGAGGTCGACCCGGGTGACCTGCTGTTCGTCCCGGGGGCGACCGGCGGGGTCGGCGTCGCGGCCGTGCAACTGGCCGCCGTCGACGGCGTCCGCACCGTCGGCACGTCCGTCTCGCCGGCCAAACTCGACCGCGTTGCGGAGCTGGGCCTCGACCACGCCATCGAGGGGCGCGACCCCGACCGACTCGCGGACGAACTTCAGGCCGTCGCCCCCGTCGACGCGGTGCTCAACCACCTGGGTGGCCCATACACCGACCTCGGGCTGGGTGTGCTCCGGCGGGGCGGGCGGATGGTCGTCTGCGGGCGCACCGCCGGGGGTCGCTCGGAGATCGACGTCCCCGACCTGTTCCTCGGCCACAAGGCGGTCGTGGGGAGCACGATGGGCACCCAGCACGACCTGGAACGGCTGGTCGACCTCGTTGCCGCGGGCGAACTGGCGCCAGAAATCGCGGGCACCCACCCGCTCGCCGAGACCGGGGCCGCTTTCGCGGCGATGCGGGACAACGAGCACGTCGGGAAACTCGTCGTGACCGCCGGCTAATCGACCAGCAGGACCCGCAGGTCCATCACGTTCGTCCCGGTCGGGCCAGTGTAGATTGTGTCCCTGACAGCGTCGAGGGCCGCCGAACTGTCGTGGCGCGCCAGGTGCTCCCGGGGGTCGACCCCCGCCCCGCGCAACCGGGGGACGGTCGACCCGTCGACGAGCGCGCCGGCGACGTCCGTCGGGCCGTCTGTGCCGTCGGTGTCGAGCGCCAGTGCTGTCACGCCGGGCACGTCCGCGATTTCGAGCGCGAACGCCAGCCCGAACTCCTGGCTCGGCCCGCCGTCGCCGGCCGCTCCCTCGACGGTGACCGTCGTCTCTCCGCCCGAAACGACGGCAGCAGGGGTGTCGACAGGCCGACCGTACGCCCGGATTTCGTCGACGATGCCCCGGTGGACCACGGCGACCTCGTGGCTCTCGCCCTCGATGGACGTCGAGAGGAGCAGCGGCTCGTAGCCCAGGGCCGCGGCACGGTCCCTGGCGGCCTCGCAGGCGTCGGCCGCGTCCGCCAGCACGACGGTCACCGAGTCCAGGTCAGCGAGGTCGGCCGGCCGGGGCGTCTCGGAACGCTCCCCCGCAACGCCCGCCTCGAGGTGCTCGCGAACCGACGCCGGGACTGCGTCTTGGAGGGCGTGTCGGTCGAGGGCGTCGAGCGCGTCGCCGAAGGTCGTCTCGTCGCCGACGGTCGGTCCCCAGGGCTCGCCGGCCACCTCGTCGACGACCACGAGCGTCGCGAGCCGTGCCGGCGCGATCTGCCGGGCGAGGCTCCCGCCCTTGATCGCCGAGAGGTGCTTCCTGACGGCGTTCACCTCCTCGACGCGCGCGCCAGCCCTCAGCAGGTGGTCGGTCGTCTCACGGAGGTCCGACAGCGAGATACCAGCGGCCGGCAGGACACACTGTGCCGACGCGCCGCCGGTGACGCAGGCGATCGCGAGGTCGTCGGGCCCGGCCTGCGCCGCGATGTCGGCGACTGCCCGTCCGGCCTCGCGACTCGTCTCGTCGGGGAGTGGGTGGCCGGCCCCGAGAACGCGCACGCCCTCGAGTTCGCGGACCTGCCCCCGTTTCTCCGCGACGACGCCGTCCGAGACGCGCGCGCCGAGTACCTCCAGCACCGCCCCGGCGACGGCCGTCGAGCCCTTCCCGGCCCCGACGAGATACACGTCCTCGACGGCAGCGAGGTCGACCGACAAGTCGCCGATCCGGAGCGTGGACCCGTCGCGCTCGACCACACCGGGAACAGTAGCGCTCGGCTGGACCGCCGCCAGGGCCGCGGTCGCGACCTCCAGTGCCGCCTCGCGGGCCGCCTCGTTGCCGTGGTCGGTGAGTTCTGTACGGTTCCGGATCACGGTCCGATTCCCTGCTCCGTGCCGTAGCTCGCTGCCGGGCCCACCTCGTCCGCGATGGCGAGCAGCCGGTTGTACTGCTCGGTGCGCTCGCCGCGCGTGACGCCGGTCTTGATCTGTCCGGCACTCAGCCCCACGGCGAGGTCGGCGAGCCAGGTATCGGGCGTCTGGCCGGACCGCTCGGAGACCTGGACGGCGTAGCCGTTCCCGGCCGCCAGCCGCGCCGCCTCGACGGCGCCGGTGACCGTCCCGACCTGGTTGACCTTCCAGAGCAGCGCGTTCGCGGCGCCCAGTTCGATGCCCCGCTGTAGCCGGTCGGCGTCGGTCACGAACAGGTCGTCGCCGACCACCTGGACGTCCAGGCGGTCGGTCAGTTCCGCGAACCCCGCGAAGTCAGCCTCGTCGAGTGGGTCCTCCAGCGACACGACGGGGTAGGCGCCGACCAGTTCCTCGTAGAACGCCAGCAGGTCGTCCCGGCCCAGTCGGTCACCCAGCAGAGCGTACTCCCCGGCGTCGGCGTCGTAGAAGTGTGACGCGGCGACGTCGGCCGCGAGCGCGAACTCGTCGTCGTAGCCGAGTTCCTCGATGGCCGCCCACAGCAGGTCGAACGCCTCGCGCGGGTCCGTCACGCCGACGGGGTTGTAGCCGCCCTCGTCGCCGACGTTGGTCGAGGCCGCGCCGTACTCGCGTTCGAGGCGGTCCCCGAGTTCGTAGTACACCTCCGCACCCTTGCGGATGGCTTCGGCGAAGGAGTCGACCCCGACCGGGACGACCTGGTGTTCCTGGAAGGGCAGGGCGCTCCCCGAGAGTTCGCCGCCCTCGATCAGATCGAGGAAGGGAACGGGCAGCGTCGCGGCGGTCGCGCCGCCGACGTAGCGGTACAGCGACGTTTCCGTCGCCGCGGCGCCGGCCCGGAGACAGGCCAGCGAGACGCCCGTCGTGGTGTTGCCCCCGAGGTCGGACATGTCGGCGGTGCCGTCGAGTTCGACGAGCGTTTCGTCGATACCCCGCTGGTCGGTGACCCGCCGGCCCCGGAGTTCGGGGGCGATCCGTTCCTCGACGGTCGACACGGCCGTCCTGACCCCCAGCCCGCGGTAGCGGTCGCCGCCGTCGCGGGCCTCGACGGCCTCGTTGGCACCCCGGGAGCGCCCCGCGGGCACGTCGGCCGCGGCGCTACCCGCGGGCGTCTCGACGGTCACCCGGAGTGTGGGTTCGAGCCGGTTGTCGAGGATTTCCCGGGCGCGCACGTCGACGATTTCCGTCATCGGGTGCGCTCCCGGACGGTCACCTCGACGGATTGGTTCGACCGATGGGCGGGGCTCACGACAGTTCGACCTCGTTTCGCAGGTCCTCGTACCCGGACTCGCGGACCCGTTCGACGTTCTCGGCGAGGATGTCCGCCAGTCTTGGCCAGTGTTCGGGCGAGTGACCGGCGTTGTGGGGCGTGATGACGACGTTCTCGAAGCGCCAGAGCGGGTGGTCGGCGGGCAGCGGTTCGGGGTCGACGACGTCCAGTGCCGCCCCGCGGATGGACTGTCGGTCCAGCGCTGTCGTCAGTGCCGCAGTGTCGACGACCTTCCCCCGGCCGACGTTGACGAGTACGGCCTCCGGGGGCAGCGTCGCGAACGCCTCCTCGTCGAGGAGGCCCCGCGTGGTCTCGGTCAGCGGGCACGCCAGGACGACGTACTCGCTGCGGGCGAACGCGTCGTGGACCGCCCGCTCCTCGTAGCCGACCACCTCGTCGGCGGGTCCGCCCTTCTCGGGGCTGTGGCGGACGCCGATGGTATCGACACCGAAGCCCTCCAGGCGTTCGAGCGTCGCTGTGCCGATCGACCCCATGCCGACGACGGTGACCGTGCTCCCCTGCAGTTCGTAGCCCTGGAAGTGGCGCCACTCGCGGTTCCGGGTGCGCCGCCAGCCCTCGTGGAGCCGGCGGGCGAACGTGAGGACAAAGCCCAGCACCGTCTCGGCGATGTTGGGTGCGTGGATGCCGGCGGCGTTCGTCACGGTGACGCCCCGCTCGGCCAGTGCCTCCCGCGGGAGGTGTTCCGTCCCGGCCCACGAGCAGGCGAACAGGCGCAGGTCTTCGGCACGGTCGAGGAGGTCCCGGTCGATCGACTCGCCGGTGACGATTTCGGCGTCGGCGACGTACTCGCGCTCCTCGTGGGGGGTCCGGGCGTGTCTGACCTCACAGTCGGGCAGGCGCTCGCGCAACGCCGCCGTGTACTCGCGTGCGGGCAGTCCGTGTGTCGTCCCCCGCAGGACGACGATGGATACGTCCGTCATTGTCGGTCCCTCGAAGGTATTATTCCGGCCCGTCGTTACCGGTGTCGTCGGCCTCCGTCTCACCTCTCCCGTCCTCGCCCGTCGCCTCGTGGTACTCCCGGACGATGACGTCGCCGCTGGAGGCGCCGATCCGCTCGGCGCCGGCCTCGAACATCGCTCGCGCTTTCTCCCAGGAGCCGACGCCGCCGCTGGCCTTCACGGGGAGGTACTCGCTCATGACCTCGACGTCCGCGACGGTCGCGCCGCCCTCGGAGAACCCGGTCGCGGTCTTGACGAACGCGGCGTCGGCGTCGGCGGCCGCTCGCGAGGCGGTCCGGAGTTCCTCCTCGCCGAGCAGGGGCGCCTCGACGATGACCTTCACTGGGGCCGGCACTGCGGCGACGACCTCCGCGATGTCGGACCGGTAGGTCTCCTCGTCGCCGGCCAGCAGATACCCCGCGTTCGCCACCATGTCGATCTCGCCGGCGCCGGCCTGCCAGGCCTCGTGTGCCTCGGCACACTTCGCCTCAGTCGTGTGCTGGCCGTGCGGGAACCCCACGACTGTCACGAGGTCGACGTTGGCGTACTCGCTGGCATCGGCCACATAACAGGGGGGGATGCACGCCCGCATTCCCTCCCGGAGGGCGGCGTCGAGGACGGCTGTCACGTCGTCCCACGTCGTCGTCGGGCCGAGCACGGTGTGTTCGATGCGCGAGGGCACGTCGTCCATGGCCGCCGCTACGACGGGCCCCACCAAAACTCCCGGGGGAGCCCCGTGGTTTACGCAGTGACAGTTCGGGAGTCCCGCTCCCGGAGTGCCAGTGCGACGTCGCCGAGCGTCGAGTTCTGGACGAACCGTCGGACGATCCAGGACTCGGCCTGCTGGAGGCGGTACTGGAGCGTCGACCGCGGGAGGTCGAGTTCCTCGGCGAGGTCCGACAGCGAGATTCCCCGCGGCGTCCGATAGTACCCGTGCCGGACGGCAGCCTCCACAGCCGTCCGCTGTTCGGTCGGCAGTTCGGCGACCGTCACGGCCTTGTTCGTCCAGTAGGT
>CAZUWC010000146.1:0-5515 GCA_964623935.1 uncultured Halobacteriales archaeon | reverse complement strand
ACACCGGCCACGGGCTTATCGGAACTACACACGCCGCGGACATCGAGACGCTCGTCAACAGGGTCGTCGAGCAGGGACTCGCACCCTACCTCCTGCGGGAGATCGACCTGGTGGTGTTCCCGCGACACGTCGACGGCGAACGGTACGTCGGCGAGGTGATCGAGTTGCTCGACGAGTCGACGTTCCGCGACCTGGAACGGGACGAGCGGTGTGGCGTCATCCGCAAGCAGGGCACGACCGTCTACTGGAACGCGGTGGCGTGGCGCCGCCCCGACGGGGGGTTCGTGTTCGCCGGCGATCACGCGGTGGGCGGCGACTCGGCGGACAGCGACGGGCACTCGGGCGACCAGCGGGGGTTGCACACGTTCGAGCGCGTGGCCGCGCTGACCGACCGGACCGTCGACGCCGTCGCGGACGAATTCGAACGCAAACACCGCTACGTCGAGTACTTCGTCCGGGAGGGGGTCGACGACTTCGAGTCGCTGTACGACCTGCTCGCGGACCTGGAGACCGACGAGGCGGCGACGGTCGAGCGGCTCGCACGCCGGTCCGAGCGGAGAGCGGAAGGCGAGCGCGGAGCGAGTGATGACTGAGGGGGGCCACACAGCGACGCTCGGGCCGGTCGACAGGGGGCTGTACGCGCTGTTCTCGCGACACGCCGACCGTTCGGCCCACGAACGCGACCGCCAGCGGTACCGCGGGGCTGCCCTCGCGACGAGTTTCGACGTCTATCTCGCCCGCGTGTACGGCCTCGCGTGGACGGCCGGGTTCGCCATCGCGGTCGCGGCGTTCGCCGGGGTTGTGCTGTTCCCCGCGGGCTTCCTGGGCGGCGTGGTGACGTTCCTCCGGGAGGGGGTGCCGGTCGTCAACCGCCTCCCGGGGGTCTCGGTGCCGGTCGGTCGGGTCCACGTGGCGCTCGTCCTCGCGGCAATCGCGGGCGCCATCGTCCGGTGGCTCGTGGTCCGGGCCGGCGGCGTCTACCTGCGGCGTGCGGCTGCGGCCCGGCGGGCCGACATCGAGCGGACGCTGCCCGGGGCGGTCCGGTACCTGCGTGTGCTGGCCTCGGGGACGGGCGACCAGCGGGCGATGCTCCGACGGGTGGCCGACCAGGATGCCTACGGCGCGACCGCCGACTCGTTCCGGGCCGCGCTGAACAAGGCAGCCCTGACCGGGAGTCTCGACGAGGGGCTGTCGATGGTCGCCCGCGACACGCCATCCCGGGACCTGCTCGCACCCTTCCTGTTGAAGTTCCGCGAGCACGCCGCCCAGGGAACCGACGCCCTGGAGGGGTACCTGCGGATGGAGGGGCGATTGCTCTCTCACCGGCAGTCCCGCGTCCACGAGCGCGCCGGGGGCTACCTCGAACTGGTCGCCGAACTGTTCGTCGTCCTGCTGGTCGTGCCGGCACTCGGCATCCTCATCCTCACCGTTGCGAGCGTGCTCGTCCCCGAGCTCTCGGAGCCACTCGTCACCCCCGTCGGGGAGTTCTCGATCAGAACGCTGGTGGTCGCTGCCAGCATCCTCTTCGTCCTCGTCGTCGGGGCGGGTGCGGCCGCGCTCGTGGCGTCGCTACGGCCGACCGCACACGCCGCGCCCACCTACCGCCGTCCGGACGGACTGGGTCGGACACTGTCCACGACGACGAGCAACCCTGCCAGCGCTGGGGCCGTCCTCGCAGTGCCCGCGCTGGCGGCGACGGCCGGCCTGTGGTGGCTCGGGTATGCGCCCGCGAACGTCGTCCTGCTGGGGTACGCGGCGTACAGCATCCCGGTCGGGGCCGTCGCAGTCAGGCGGGCCCGCCGCGACGACGCGAAGGACCGCGAGATACGCGACTTCGTGCACGCGGTCTCGGGCCACGTCAGTCTCGGCCGACCCTTCCCGGAGGCAGTCCGGCGGGTCGCCCGCGAGGTCGACCTCGGGGCACTCCAGTCCGACGTCGAGGACCTCGCGTTCACGCTGGGACTGACTACCGGCGCCGACGGCGAGGAAGACGTCCGCGCGGCGGCACTCGACCGGTTCGTCGAGCGGGTCGGGACCCCACTCGCCTCCCAGACGGTCGGGCTCGTCGTCGGCGCGCTCGAGGCGGGCAGCGACACCGAGGACGTCTTCGAGACGCTGGAGACCGAGATCGGGCACCTCTACCACCAGCGCAAACAGCTCCGGTCGCGGCTGCTCGTCTACGTCGCCGTCGGGTGGACGACCGCACTCCTGGTCGTCGGCGTCGTCGTCGCCGTCAACGCCTCCGTCCTCGAGGGGTTCGCACAGCTGTCGGCGGTCTCGAACGTCGAATCCACCATGTCTATCGCGCCCAACGCAGTCGACCCGGCGCGCGACCGCGAGCGGTTCTACCTGGTGACCCAGGCGACGGTGCTGGCGTGTGGCTGGTTCGCCGGCACTGCCAGCCGCGACCGCTACGAGGCACTGCTGCACTCGGGCGTGCTGGTGGTACTGACCTACGTCGTCTTCACGGGGCTGGGGGTGGTCTGATGCGCGCCCAGTCTCACGTCGTCGGCGTCGCGCTGTTGCTCGCGGTGACTGCCGTCGCCCTGGGTGGACTCACCGTCGCGACCGGCGAACTCGTCGACTCGGGAACCGCCAGCGCCGACGCAGCCCGGGTGGCCGACGAACTGGACGCCGCCGTCCAGCCCGTCGAGACGACCGGGCCACACACCGGCCGCGTCCACTTCGCCGACGGCTCACTGCAGACCGTCGAGCGTGAGGTGCGCGTCCTGGAGAACGGTAGCGTCGTCGCCGCCCACGCGACGGGCGGGCTCGTCTTCGAGACGGGCGACCGGCGGGTGGCCAACGTCGCCGGTGCGGTCGTCCGCGGAGAGCCCGGCCGTGCGTGGCTCGTCGCCGAGCCGCCGGTGACGTCCTCCGAGCGCACCGCAGTCCTGGTGGTCGGCGTGCCACGGCTGGAGGCCGGTCACGTCACCGTCGCCGGGGAGGGCGCCACGTCGGTCACGCTGGCGACGAACGTGACTCACGCCCGTACCGACCTGGGGGAGGGGAACTTCGCCGTTGCCGTCGAGACGGCGACGCCCCGACCCTTCGAACGGTACTTCGAGGGAGGGAACGCCTCGGTGAGCCGGAGTGACTTCGACGACGACGGGGTCGAGAGCGTCGTCGCCACGTATCCCGGACGGCGCCAGGGGTACCTGGTCGTCCACAACCTCTCGCTGGAGGTGGCCGGTGGATAACCGCGCCGTCGCACCCGTCGTGGGCAAACTCCTGGCTGCGGCCATCGCCGTCCTCTACATCGCCGGAACGACCGCCGTGTTGCTGGGAGGGGTGGTCCCGGAGTACCGGACCGCCGCCGGCGAGGAACTGTCCGAGCGGACGCTCGCCGAGGCCGCGGCCACCGTCGAACGGGCGGTCCCCGAGACGGCCGCCGACAGCGTCGACACCCGCGTCCGTGCGGACCTGCCGCCGTCCATCCGCGACACTGGCTACAGGCTCGTCCTCGAAAACGGAACGCTCAGGTTCGACCATCCCGACTCAGCGCTGGAGGCACGCACCGAACTCCAGTTGCCTTCGAGGGTAGACACCGTCGAGAGCACCTGGGAGAGCGGCGACACGCTCGTCGTTGTCGTTTCGAGCGAGGGAACGAACCGGACAGTCGAACTGACGGGGGAGCCGTGAGGGCACAGACCACGCTCCCGGCGGTCGGCATCGCGTTCCTGCTACTGACGAGCGCGCTCGTGGTCGGCGTCCTGGCGGCCGACGCGGCCATGCGGAGTGCCGACCGGGAGGCCCTCGACCGGCAGGCCGCCGTCGGACTGTCCGAGACACTCGTCCGTGCGGAGGCGCCGGTGACCGAACGTGCCAACGTGGTCAACGAGTCCGCGCTCGCGAACCTGACCGCCGCCGACCTCCGGGACCGGTACGGGCTGGCGGCGAACGCCTCGGTCCGCGTCTCGCTCGACGGCCACACGCTGGTAGCCGACGGGTTGCCGGCTGGCGGCGTCACCGTGGAACGGACCGTCCTCCTCGAACGGAGCGAGCAGCGACGGCTCGAACCTTCCCTCGAAGGCACCAGGACTGTGACGCTCCCACGCCGGACCGCGCATGTGAACCTCACGCTCCAGCCGCCGGCCAATACGACACTCCGGACCGTCCGGGTCAACGGTCGGGTCCGCCTCCACAACACGTCGGGCCTGAACGGGACCTACGAGGTGCCGGTGGCGACCGTCGAGACCGCACGCCTGCACCTGGAGGCGCTCGGCCCGCTCTCGAACGAGACTCTCGTGGTCCGGTACGAGCCGGTCCGCACCGAGAAAGCCCAGTTGGCGGTGACCGTCGATGGATAGGGGCCAGCTCCCCCTGACCGTCATCGAGGCGGCACTCGGCGTGCTCGTGCTGGTCGGGATCACGTTCGCGTTCGCGCTCGGCGTCCCCGCCGCGCCGACGGCGGAGGCACAGCTCGACGTCTACGCCGCGGACGCGGCGACGCTGCTGGCCAACGAGCCACCCAGGCACGCCGACCAAGCACGCGTCGCCGAGATGGTCAGTTCGCAGTCGGCCTTCGAGCGCGAGAAGGCGGCACTGGAGCGGCGTGTCGACCGGGTCCTGCCGCCGAACGTCCTGTTCCGCATCGAGACGGCGTACGGGACCGCAGGCCATCGACTGCCCGACGGCGTCCCCACGGGAACGGCGACGGTCACGACGACCGAAGGAGAGCTCACCATCAGGGTGTGGTACGCGTGAGCGGGCACGCCAGGGGCCAGTTCGTCCTGCTCGCGGCCGCGGCGCTCGCTGTCGCGCTCGTCCCGATGACCCTCGCGTACCTCCAGCTCGGGTACCACGACGACGTGGGGGCGAGCGGCGTCGACGAGGACCCCCTCCGCGAGGCCGAGCGGCTGCTCGACCGGGCGGTCGCCGACGCCGTCGAGGGCGTCCCGGCGGACCACGCGTGGTCGAACCGGACCGGCGCAGTCACCGCCGTCAGAGACCGGATCCGGTCGGACCTCTCGACGCTCGGCCGGTCCCGCGTCGACGAGGGCACCGTCTACGACGTCACCTACAACGACTCGCGCGCGACGGGCTGGAAGAGCGATAACTGCCCGAGCGGCCCGGACAGGCAGTTCGGCCCCTGTCGGGTCGACCGCGGCGTCGTCGTCCAGGAACGGGCCGGCCGGACCCACGTACTCGCGGTCGCGTTCGACGTACAGGTGACGACTGCGGACGGCTGGTGGCGTGCCACGCTGGTCGTCCGCGTCGGACGGTGACGCCGGCGACAATTGCCTTCGTAGGAGAGTCTAAGACGGCCGCGCCCGTTCACTATCGGTATGAGCGACCAGGGACGCGACACCGAGTTCACGCTCTCGGCAGTGACGGAGGTGTTCGAGTCGCGCGAGGACTACGCCGAACCGCTGACGGCCAGCGAGGTGGCCGGGAAGCTGGACTGTTCGCGCCGGACCGCACTGAACAAACTCCACGAACTGGAAGCGGAGACGGAACTCACCAGCAAGAAGGTCGGCGGCCGGAGCCGGGTGTGGTGGATCCCGGTGCCCGT
>CAZUWC010000145.1:0-5521 GCA_964623935.1 uncultured Halobacteriales archaeon | reverse complement strand
TTCATCCTCTCGTGTAACTACTCCTCCCAGATCATCGACCCCATCCAGTCGCGGTGTGCAGTGTTCCGGTTCGCGCCGCTCTCGGACGCGTCCGTCGCCGAGCAGATCCGCCACATCGCAGCCCAGGAAGACATCGAGGTGACCGACGACGGTGTGGACGCACTCGTTTACGCCGCCGACGGCGACATGCGCAAGGCGATCAACGGCCTGCAGGCCGCCGCGGTGACCGGCGGGGTTGTCGACGAGGAGGCGGTCTTCGAGATCACCAGTACCGCACGCCCCGAGGACATCCGCGAGATGGTCACGCTGGCGCTTTCCGGGGATTTCACCGCCGCACGCTCGCACCTGGACGACCTGTTGACCGAGGAAGGTATCGCCGGCGGTGACGTCGTCGACCAGCTCCACCGGTCGGTCTGGGAGTTCGACATGAACGACGAGGCCGCCGTGCGGCTACTCGACCGCATCGGGGAGGCCGACTACCGCATCACGGAGGGTGCCAACGAGCGCATCCAGCTGGAGGCTCTCCTGGCGTCGCTGGCCCTGGAAGAGTAGGGTCAATCCGGTTCCTTCCGGACCCGATCTGCCGACCTGTCCGGACCTTGAAAAGGGAACACGAACCAGTCCTGGCCATGGTCGTCATCGGACGGCGCGGCGACGCCACGGACGGGCCGGTCGCCGACCTCGGAACGTACAGAGCCGTCGACGGGAGCGAGGCCGAGGCCGTCGCCCTCGACATCGACGGGCCACACGCCGTGTCGGTCGTCGGCAAGCGCGGATACGGAAAGTCGCACACGCTGGGCGTACTCGCCGAGGAACTGGCCCGCACCGACGGACTGGCGCCGGTCGTCGTCGACCCGATGGGAGCCTTCGCCGGCCTGGAAGCGGACGTCGAGAGAGACGATGTACAGACTGTGCCAGCGAGCGTGGTCGGGAATCCGGTGGTCCCGGCCGGGGCCCTGGACCCACCGTCGTGGTGTACACTGCTGGGGCTCTCGCCGGAGAGTGGGGCCGGCGCGCTCGTCTGGCAGGCCGCGGGAGCAGCCGACACGCTCGAGGGAATGCGTGCTCACGCCGGAGCAGCAGAGGCACCAGCAGCCGACGTCCGCGCCGCGGTGAACCACCTCGAGCTTGCCGCGTCGTGGGGCGTGTTCGACGCCGACGGTCTCTCGGCAGCGACGTTCGATACCGACACGGCCACCGTGCTGGACGTCTCGGGGCTGGATCCGGCACCGGCGAATGCCGTCGTCCGGGCAGTCGGTGAGTCGCTGTACCGGGCACGCGTGGCCGGCGACGTCGCTCGCCTTCCGTGGCTGCTCGTGGACGAGGCCCACGCGTTCTTCGATGGCGTCGCCGCGGGCGCGCTCCGACGGATTCTCACGCGGGGTCGCACACCGGGCGTGAGTCTCGTCCTCGCCACACAACGGCCGGGTGACGTGCCGGCAGTCGCACTCTCGCAGTCGGACCTGCTGGTTTCCCACCGCCTCACGTCGAGTGCCGACCGCGAGGCGTTGCGATCGGCCCGGCCCGAGACGTGTCACACCGTCCTGGACGAGCGACTTCCCGAATCTCCCGGAGATGCGGTGCTCGTCGACGACACGACCGAGTCCGTCCACGCCGTGCGTATCCGACGTCGACACACGCCCCACAGCGGGAAGAGTCCGACAGTGAGTGGGTGATTAAATTAAAAATATATTTTATTTATACTATACTATCAGCTTTATTAAATGATTATAGAGATAATTATCTACATCAGTCTACGCTTTAATAGTACAAGTTCTATTTTATATAAGTATTTTATACTGTATTAATATTTACTAATATACAGCCAGACGTACACCGGGAGCGCAGGGCCTCGGCGACCGTGAGAGATACTGGGTGGGGTTGTCTGGGGAACGAGACTCCAGCGATCGGCCCGCGCTGTAGCCTGCCTGAGCGTTACAGCGATACGGATGTAATTTAAACGTCGTTCAACCGCCGGGGAAGTGCCGGTACCGGAGACACCATCGTTCCAGACAGGAGGACATGATGGCGACTTTACCGACAGGGGAATCCCGAGATCCACCTGTTCGAACTGTATTCACTCATAGTGAATGTTTGTCGGTCCGAGTCGCCCCAGCATTCAAATCACCTGCAGAATAGTACACACGAGGCCCGGGAGTCACCGGTACGCGCGAACGTATATTTCACGTCTCGTGGAACTCTCGGTGTATTTGTCGGTACCGAACGGGGTTGGGCGTACGACAGCCGAGGCCGGAGCGCAGCCCACGCATACGCTTCACTATGTGTGAACATTTCGTGCTCGAATCGACGCTTCTGTTCGATTTCGTTCACGATCTGCGATAGATATAAGCGAACGCTCCGAGAACTGGGGCCATGGTCACGGAGTCGCCGACGCGTGAGGTCCAGTCCGTGGGGAGGGCGTTTCAGGTGGTGACCACCATCCAGGAACACGACGGGGCGACGCTCCACGAACTGGCGACCCACCTCGGGATCGCCAAGAGCACCGTCCACAACTACCTGGGGACCCTGGAGTCCCTGGGGTACGTCGTCGAGAGGGACGGGAGCTACCGCCTGGGGCTCCGGTTTCTCACCCACGGGATGGCCGCCAGGAAGGGCGTTCCCGCCCGCGAAGCGGTCGTACACACCCTCCCCGAGGTGGCCGAGGAGGTTTCCCGGCCGGCGTGGTGGCTCGTCGAGGAGTTCGGCCGCGGGCTCTTCGTCGAGAAGGCCATTCCCGACGGCGCCGGCGAGACCTACGGGCGCGTCGGCAAGCGCTCGTACCTCCACACGCACGCCCCGGGGAAAGCAATCCTGGCTCGACTCCCCGAAGCGTACGTCGACCGCGTGTTCGAGCGCCACGGACTGCCCGCGCTCACGTCGAAGACGACGACGGACCCGGCGGCGCTGCGCGCGGAACTGGAGACGATCCGGGAGCAGGGATTCGCAGTCGGCGAGGGCGAGGCGGCCCTCGGGGTCCAGTCGGTCGGGGTGGCCTTCGAGGTCCGCGAGACGGTCCACGCGCTCGGCGTGTTCGGCTACTCGCACGACTTCAGCCGGAACACGCTCGAACAGGACGTCCCGTCGGTCCTCCGGGAGGCCCTCGCGGGAGTCGACCCCGCCGCGGACGGGGACGAGTGATGGCCACGCGACCGCCGGAGTCCATCCGGACGATTCCCGACGCGCTCGCGTCACGGGTGACGGAGAATCCAGAGGGGACCTTCCTCCACCACGGTGACGAGCGGCTCACCTCCCGCGACCTGGACCGCGAGGCCAACGCCGTGGCCAACGCCTTGCGCGCCGAGGGCGTCGGACGAGGCGACCACGTCTGCCTGTCGCTGTACAACTCGCCGGCCTACCTCTATGCGCTGTTCGCGCTCGCGAAACTCGGGGCCGTCGCGGCACCCATCGACACCAGATTCACCGGGGACACGCTGGCGTACGTGCTCTCGGCATCGGACGCGGACGTGCTCTTGGTCGACGCACAGACCGTCGGTGCCTACGAGGAAGTCCGGGACCGGGTTTCGGGACTCACCAGCGAGTTCTTCGTCGGCGACGGGGACGAGCGCGGGTACCGAACGCTCGCGAACCTCAGCGGCGGCGCGTCCGAGGAGCCACCGGAGGCCGACGTCTCGGGGACCGACACCGCCTCCGTGACGTACGTCCAGCGCCACGCCGCCGAGCGTCCCCGGGGGGTGATGCTCCCCCACTACTCGTACGTCAACACTGGCTGGGAGGCGGGCCGGAACCGCTTCGACTTCGGTCCCGGGGACCGCGTATTCACGACACTCCCGCTGTACAGCATCTTCACGCTCCAGCTCGGCGTGATGGGGACGCTGCTGGCCGACGCCGAGTTCGTCCTCGACGAGCAGTTCGACCCCGACCGGTTCTGGGACCGGATCGAGGCCCACGACGCGACGGCCTTCCTCTATCTCAGCAGGATGTTGTCGGTCCTGTACAACCGGGAGCGCGGGCCCGCCGACGGCGCGGAATCCGTCGACTGGGCCATCGGCCACGGCTTCGGGTTCGACACCGACGAGACTCTCATCCGGAACTTCGAGGACCGCTTCGACATCACGGTCCTCGAGGGCTACGGCGTCACGGAAGTCGCCACCATTGCGACGTTCAACGACCCCGGTGACCGTCGCCCGGGCAGCGTCGGGCGGCCGGTCTCCTACGTGGACGTGCGGGTCGTCGACGACGAGGACCGCCCCGTCGAGACCGGCGAGACGGGCGAGATCGTCGTCCGCCCCACCCGTCCGAACACCATGATGCAGGGCTACTACGACGACCCCGAACACACCGTCGAGACCTGGCGCAACCAGTGGATTCACACCGGCGACATCGGCTATCTCGACGCCGATGGGTTCCTCTACTTCGTGGCCAAACGGGAGAACTCCATCTACCGGGGGACCGTCGCGGGGCGCATCTCCTCGCTCGAGATCGAGAGCGTCATCGACGCGCGCCCGGGGGTCGCCGAGTCCGCGGTCGTCGGCGTCACGAACGAGGCCGGCCACGAGGAGGTCAAGGCGGTGGTCGTCCCCGCAGATGGTGCGACCCTCGATCCGGTCGATATCTGTCGCCACTGCGAGCAACAACTCCCCTACCTGAAGGTCCCGCGGTTCATCGAACTCCGCGAGGCACTCCCGCGCAGTCCCTCCGGGAAGATACAGAAAGAGACCCTCCGGGAGACCGGCGTCCGCGAGGCCTGGGACCGCGAGACCGGGTACGAACTGAGCCGGTAGACTTAGGGCCCGCCTGGTCCCAGTCCCGGGCGATGGCGCACGCGATAGACGACATCCACACCGTGGGCGTGGTCGGCGCGGGGACGATGGGCAGCGGCATCGCACAGGTCGCGGCCGCCGCCGGCTACGACGTGGTGATGCGCGACGTCGAACGGCAGTTCGTCGACGACGGCCTGGCCACCATCGAGCGCAATCTGGACCGCTCGGTCGAGAAGGACCGCCGCACCCGTGAGGAGGCCGACGCGATCCGCAGTCGTATCGCCGGCACGACCGACCTCGCTGATCTCGCGGACAGCGACCTCGTGGTCGAGGCCGTCGTCGAGGACATCGACGTCAAACAGGACGTCTTCGCGGACTTAGACGACATCACCGACGACGAAGCCGTCCTCGCGACCAACACCAGCACGCTCTCGATCACGACCATCGCCAGCGCGACCGACCGGCCCGAGGAGGTGATCGGCATCCACTTCATGAACCCCGTGCCGGTGATGGAGGGCGTCGAGATCGTCGTCGGCGAGAAGACCGACGCGGCCGTGGTCGACCTCGCCCACGCCTTCTCCGCGGATCTGGGCAAAGAGACCTGGGAGTGTGACGACAAACCGGGGTTCGTCTCGAACCGCATCCTGATGCCCTGGATCAACGAGGGCGTCCGGGCCTACGACGAGGGCGTCGCCTCCAAGGAGGACATCGACCGCGGGATGAAACTCGGGACCAACGTTCCCATGGGACCGCTGGAACTGGCCGACCACATCGGCCTCGACGTCTGCCTGCACGCCACC
>CAZUWC010000144.1:0-5563 GCA_964623935.1 uncultured Halobacteriales archaeon | reverse complement strand
TCGGTCGTGAGTGCTGGCTGGACGTGATGGGGTGTTTCGCCGACACAGCGCGCAACGTCCGCAATGGTCTTCATCTCGAACACGAACCAGTCTGCGGGAATCTCGTCTATGAACTGCTCGTGCTCGGGTAGGGGGTCGTGTTCGTCGGTGGTCCCGTCGTTGTCGTGGAGGTGACAGACGCGAATGCGGTCCCCGAAGCGGTCGACGAATTCGCGCCAGTCGACACCAGCGACCTTCGCGTGGCCGACATCGAGCGTCACGCCGAGGTATCGCGGTGACACGTCGACCGCCGCGAGGAGGTCACCCAGCTCCGCCGGCGTGGTCGTGTGGCGCCGTTTCGTCGACGACGGGGGTTGGTTCTCCAGACACAGCGGAACTCCCACGAGTTGCGCGTACTCGGCACACTCCGCCAGCGATCGGCGGGCGTTTTCGGCCGCGCTGTCGTGGGCCCACTCCGGATACCGGTCGCGGACTGATCCACCATGGAGCACGACCGCTTCGGCGCCGGCCGCTGCCGCGTCGTCCAGCGTTCGCTTGACCCGCTCGACCGAACCGCGCCGGGCCCGCTCGTTGAAACTCCCCAGGTTCCAGTCTCTGAATGGTGCGTGCAGGGTGAGCGTAACGCCACATTCGGCCAGCACATCGCCGAGTTCCTCGGGGTCGGGTGCTTCCGGGTGCGCCGCGAGATATTCCCGCTTGCACTCGATGTGAGTCAGTCCCAGGTCCGTGATGTACGCGAGAAACTCCTCGACGGAGACGGCAAAGCGAACGTCCATCGCGGCTCCGAGCGCAGTCATCGGCTCCCCTCCGCCCTGTACACCGGTGATCCGCCGACGACGCCGTGTGTCACCGTCGGTGTCGGCTCGGGTTCGACAACGATCAGATCGGCGCGAGCGCCCGACTCGATCCGGCCGCGGTCGTCCAGCCCCACGGCCGCTGCAGGGTTGGCAGTCACCCGAGCGACACGGTCGCGGAGCGGTTCGT
Organism: uncultured Halobacteriales archaeon; assembly: GCA_964623935.1. Lineage (GTDB taxonomy): Archaea > Halobacteriota > Halobacteria > Halobacteriales > Haloarculaceae > SW-9-67-25. The sequence goes on along the minus strand of CAZUWC010000144.1, from coordinate 4,579 downwards.
CTGTCTCGACGAAGATGGCAGCGAGCATCGACATGGGGTGGTAGTCGGCGACGAGCACGTCGACCACGCCGGCTTCGATGCCGGTCGACGTTTCCAGGTTTCCCCACTGACTCTCTCCACGCACGAGGTTCGGCGCACCCATCGCCGTGGCCATACCGAGTTCGGTGGCCCGACGGGCAGTCTCGAGCGTGATAGGGTACTCGCTGATTTCGACGCCGACACCCGCGAGGCGCTCGACTTCTCTGGGGTCCTCGTCATCGTGGGACGCCGTGACGGCGCCCACATCGTGTGCGTCCGTGACGACGCGGTCGACACGCTCGCGCAGCGTCGCCATCGAGACCTCGCCACGCTCGGCGATCAGTTCACGGGCCGTCTCGATAGAGTGATCGGCCGACTCCCGGTAGTACTCGAGGAATGCCTCCTCGTCGCGGAACTGTCCTTTCCCCGGGACGTGACTCATCACCGACACCAGGTCCGCGTGGCCACGGTCAATCACTTCGAGGACGGCCTCGACACACGTCTCCTGCGTGACTTCACACCGGGCGTGGAGACGGTGGTCGACCACCAGGTCGGTCGTGGCTGCGATTGTCTCCGAGAGGTCGGCCCCGAGTTCCGGCGACCGGTCCGCGTCGGCATCGCGCTCGAACGAGACAGCATGGAATTTTGTCGTGATGCCAGCGGCGGCGTTCGCGCGGTCGGCGCCGGCCAGCGCCATGTGGGTATCCATGCGGGCACCCGACCGCGGGAAGAGATGCGATTCGATGTCGTCGCCGTGGAGGTCGACGAGGCCCGGGAGAACGTACCGACCCTCGGCGTCGACGACCGTCTCCGCGTCGGCATCGACATCACCGACAGCGACGATCCTGTCGCCCTCGACGAGGACGCCCCCGTCGACGACCCCGTCCGGCGTGACGACTCGACCACCAGTCACGGCGACCGACGCGAGGTCGAGGTGGCTCATACCGCCACCTCCCCCTCGAACTCCGCGAGGGAGACGAGTCTCTCTACCCGTCCGTCCGAGAGGACGAGCACTCTGTCCGCGACCACTTCGACCACGTCGTGGTCGTGGAAGACGCCAACCACGGTCGTCTCTGCTGGAAGATAGGAGGCGAGGAGGTCGATGGCTAACTCCCGTGTCTCCGGATCGAGCGCACTCGTCGGTTCGTCGAGCAACAGCAACTCGGGCTTTGGCGCGATTGCCTGTGCGAGGTTGACCCGCTGGCGTTCCCCACCGGAGAAGGTCGCCGGATACGCCTCGAACAGCGACTCGGGCAGGTCAAGGCGTGCGAGTAACTCTCGGGCCGTTTCCTTTGCTCGGCCTGAGTCCATCCCGGCCTCGCGGAGCGGTCGTGCGACCACGCCGACAGCAGGCACACGGGGAATCTCGTCGAGGAACTGGGAGGTGTAACCGATGTGTGCACCACGTAACCCCAGGACAGTTCGCTCGTCACAGGTCGCCAAGTCGACGCCTGCCGGGTGGTAGTAGGCACGACCGCCGGTCGGTTCGTAGGTCCGGTTGAGACACTTCAGCAGCGTGGACTTCCCGCTGCCGGACTCGCCGACGACGGCGAGGAATTCACCCGTCCGCACGTCGACCGAGACACCGTCTACCCCGACGACGCTCGTCCCGTCAAGAACGTGCATCTCGAAGGTCTTCGTCAGGTCGTCTATCGTGAGTATCATAGTACTGAGTTGATGAGCGTTTGCGTGTACTCGTGGTGTGGGTCCTCCATGACGCGGTCGGTGAGGCCCGACTCGACGACACGGCCGTGGCGCATCACGAGCGTCCGGTCGGCCAGCAGGCGGACGACGCCGAGGTCGTGACTGACCACGACTGCAGCCACGTCCTCTTCGCGCTGGAGGCGGCGGAACGTATCCAGAACCCGCGCCTGAACACTCACGTCCAGCCCCGTCGTGGGTTCGTCCAGCACGACGACCGTCGGGTCCGTCGCCAGCGCGCGGGCGATCTGGACCCGGCGTTGCATCCCGCCCGAGTACGTCCCGGTGGCGTCGTCCATCCGACTCAGCGGGATTTCCGTCTGCTCGAACAGTGACCGGACACGCTCGCGGACGGCACCGAAGTTGCGCTCGCCCGCGGCAAGCAGTTTCTCGGCGACGTTGCCACCGCCGGTGAACTCCAGGGTCAACCCATCACGGATGTGCTGATGTACGAGTCCAATCTCCGTCTTCCGGAGCGTGTGCCGGGTCTGATAGTCCGCTTCCAGCAGGTTCTCTTGCCGGCCGGCGAGCCGCACACTCCCGCTGGCAGTGCCCTCGATAGGCTCGAGTGCGAGCAGTTCGGCCAGGCTCGATTTGCCGCTGCCCGACTCGCCGACCACGCCCAGTACCTCACCGGACTCGACGTCGACATCCACGTCCGCACAGGCGACGATGGCCCCACACTCCGGACACCGGTTGCGACTGTACCGGTCGCCGGTCGCCTCGACACACTCTCCGCAGGGGTCGCCGTAGATCTGTGTGAGTCCGTCCCCCGCGAGGACTGTCACGACAGATCACCCCCGCCATCGGCGGTATCGTGCCCACGGTCGACAGTGCCGGGTCCCCAGTTGACGCCCGACCGTCCGAGGTGGTGGTCTTTGGGCAGGTCCGGGTCCTCCCGGCGTTTGGCACAGAAGGCAGTGTCGTTGCAGGCGAACACCCGATCGCCGTCGTCAGTCTCGATTTCGGTCAGGTACGTGTCGGTCGAGCCACAGGCTCTGCAAGCCGCACCATCGAACCGCTCGACGCGGAATGGCCTGTCCTCAAAGGCGAGTGGTTCGACGTCCGTGTGTGGCGGGACTGCGTAGATTCTGGCCTCACGGCCCGCAGCGAACAGAAAGAGTGTGTCGGCGCCGTCGAGTTTGGGGACATCCCACCGCGGAATCGGCGAGGGGTCCATCAGGTATCGTCCCGCGACCATGACGGGATAGCGGGAGGGAATCTGTATCTCGCCGTACTCGACGACATTCTCGTAGAGGTGGACCCACATCTTCCCGTAGTTCTTGTGGGCGTGCCGGCGGCGGTTGGCCGCGTCACTGGGGTCGACCTTCCGGAGCGGATCGGTGACCGGCACCTGCAAGACGAGGATCTGGTCCTCATCGAGTATTTCCTCGGGAATCCGGTGGCGGGTCTGGATCACGTCGGCCTCGGTCGTGTCGGTCGTCGTGGCAACGTCGGCGGTGTGTTCGGCCAGGCGCCGGATGTTCGCGGCGTTGACGCTCTCGTCGCTGCCCTGGTCGATCACTTTGAATGTGTCTTCAGGTCCGAGCAGCGACAGCGAAGTCTGGATCCCGCCGGTCCCCCACCCTCTGGCGAGTGGCATCGGCCGCGAGGCGAACGGCACCTGATGCCCCGGGATCGCGATGGCCTTCAGAACTGCCCGCCTGACCTCCCGTTTCGTGTGCTCGTCGAGGTAGGCGTAGTTGTACCCGGCCAAGCCCTCGTCGGAGAGAGCGTCGAGGACGCCGTCGACCCCGTCGGCCGCGCCGAGACCACCTTCGACTGTCGTGGCGCCGTCGCCGTCGATCCCCCGACCGTCGGTCGTCGGCGCGTCAGTCATCGGCGTCCACCTCCGGCGCGGCCTCCCCCAGATTGTTCGCATCCCCTGCGTCTCCGGGCGGGACGGCCGGCCCTTCCCTGATTGCCCGGATCCGGTCGAGGATGGACTGGAACGTGACGTAGTGGGGGAGTTTGAGGTGTTCGATGAAGCCGAAGGCGTCCAGGCCGTCGACGGTGTCGAGCACGAACTCGGGGTCCTCGGCGGGCTCGCTCTCGCTGTCGAGCTGGATCGAGGCGTCGAGGACGGTCATGCCGATGGCCTTGCGCTCGTTGCGTCCGAAGGTCAGCCCGTAGCCGAACGCGAACTGCGGGTCGTCGCGCTTCTCGTAGACCGGCACGATCGCCTCGGACTCGGTGACCTCGACATCGGTCACGCGTACCCGTTCGCCGGTGTAGGGGTGTTCGATCCGCACGGGGAGCTTCCCGACTCGGACCTCCGCCAGCGTCGGGTGGACCTGGCCGTACCCCCGAAGCGCCGAGTAGCCAAGGGCGGTCACGGCGCCGGTCTCGCCGCGGGCCAGTTCCTGCAACACCGCGTCTCGGTCCGGTGGATGGGTCACCGGCTCGCGGGTCGTGTCCGTCGGCTCCTCGCTCGCACGGTCCGTGGCGGCGTCGCTGCTGTCTGCTCCTCCGTCCTCGGTGTCGGGCCTGGCGACCAGCCCCTCCTCGCGGAGCACGTCCATCACGTTGGTCAGTGGTTCCGGCTCCCCCGCGGAATCGGGGTCCCAGTCCCCGGTCGGATCCCCCGGGTTCTCGGGCTCGTCTGCGAGGTCGAAATCCAGGAGCCGCTGGGTATAGTCTTTCGTCGGGCCGAGGACCTGCCCGCCGGGGACGTCCTTGTAGGCCGGTGAGACCCGCCGTGTGGCGAACATCTCGCCGGGGTCGACCGGTTCGGTCTCGTCCCAGCGTTCCAGCGTCGAGCGGTACGCCCGCAGGAGGAAGGCGGCCTCGACGGTGTCGCCCTGAGATTGTTTGACCGCCAGCGCACCCAGGCGCGGGGCGTAGACGCCGGCTTCGCTCA
>CAZUWC010000143.1:0-5610 GCA_964623935.1 uncultured Halobacteriales archaeon | reverse complement strand
AGCACGAATGACGCGATGACTGCCGCGAGGATTACCGTGATCGCGACCATCAGGATCACCCCGATGACCGGACTCACCGCCTTTTCATCCCCGAATAGTTCTTTCAGTTGCATTGCGTCCCTACGATTATCATCTCTGTATATAAGGATTGCCACCGTTCAGGCCCGGAATAAAAGATATCTTATATAATTGTGGTTTTTTCACGCTCTGAAAGAGCCTCTAAACGGGAGAAATACAGCGTTTTAGACGTTCTATGAACAATATCCATTTTGAATATTTTTCTTACTGATTCACTGATGGTTTTTATCCCGATGTCATTATAAACGCGGAGAGTCAAGTATCATATCTGATTCTAACTTGCGTGTAGTCACGATACTGTGATTGCCAGCGTCGTCAGGAGAGGACGGCCGTGAGTTCGTCCGCGACGCGTGCACCCAGGAGCGACTTCGATCCCTCGACGGGCTCGTACTCCTCGCCGTGGACGAGCAAGGCGCGCGTCCTCTCCTCGCCCATCACACTCGCGTCGTTGCCCACGACAAAGGCCAGGTCCGCACGGTCACGCAGCGCGCGGGCACGCTCGACGATGGCCGCGTCGTCCCCGCCAGTTTCGGCTTTGAAACCCACGAGCGGGAGGGAGGGGTGTGCCTCGCGGACGGCGTCGAGGAGTTTCGGCGTGGGTTCGAGTGCCAGTGTGAGCGACTCCTGGCCCGAGCGTATCTTCCCGGGACGTTCGGTGACGGTGTAATCCGAGATGGCCGCCGCCGAAACCACCGCGTCGGCACCCGAGGCGGCCTCGAGTGTGGCCTCGTGCATCTCGGCAGCACTCTCGACGCGCTCGACGCGCGCCCACGGAACAGACGGGCCGTCGTGGACCAGCGTCACGTCGGCACCGCGGACGTAACACGCCCGTGCGACCGCCCGGCCGGTCCGCCCGGAGGCCCGGTTCGAGAGCGTTCTGACGGGATCGATGGACTCCGTGGTCGCGCCGCTCGTGACGACGACGTGTTCGCCCGCGAGTGTCGACTCGGTCGTGGCCCGTGCCAGTTCCGTCACGACTGTCTCCTCGGCGGCGATCTTCGCTTTCCCCTCCTCGACGCGCGGGTCGACCAGAGCGACGCCCCACTCTTCCAGTCGGTCGAGCGCGTCCAGCACACCGGGGTGGTCGTACATCGGTTCGTGCATCGCCGGGACGACGACCACCGGGACTCCAGCCCCGAGCGCCGTCGTGGCGCAGGTCGTCACGGGCGTGTCGTCGACGGCAGCGGCCACCTTCCCGACAGTGTTGGCAGTGGCGGGAGCGATTGCGAGAACGTCCGCCCAGCCCTCGGTTCCACAGAGGTCGACGTGCTCGACCCCGCCCGTAATTTCGGTGACGACGGGGTTGTCCGTCGCGTATTCGAGCGCCCAGGGGTGGATGATTCCCGCCGCGGCGGGTGTCGTGACCGCGCGGACCGTCGCACCCTGCCGGCGGAGTTCGTGGGCGAGTTCGACCGTCTTCACCGCCGCGATCGACCCGGTGACACCCAGCGCGACGCGGACTCCCTCCAGCATACCCCCCCTGGGGCCGCCGCCGACATAAATGACGCCGTGCGCGCCGGTGCCACGGCCGGCGCCCAAACCACTTTGGCCGTTCCCATTTATGAGTGGGGTTCTCAGTGATACGTGTGGACGCAGTCGACGTCAGCACCGTGGTCTACCTGCCCCCGGCCGAGGTGTACGAATTCCTCCTCGACTTTCCCCGGTACGCGAGTTACTCGCGCCACCTCGAGGAGGTGCGCCAGTACGGCGACGAGAACGCCGAGGGAACGCGGTACGACATCACCTTCGCCTGGTGGAAGCTCTCCTACACGGCAGCCTCGCGCGTGACCGACGTCGACCCGCCGAACCGCATCGACTGGCGTCTCGTCAAGGACATCGAGGCCCGTGGCTCCTGGCAGATTGCTCCCGAACCCGAATCCTCGCCGTCGCCGAACACGCCCGCCTCGCGCGTGCGACTCTACATCGAGTTCGAGCCGGAGTCTGCGAGCGTCGGGGGACTCGGTCTCCCACAGTTCGTCTCCCTGGACTGGCTGATCGAACAGGTGAAACCCAAGGTCAGAGCGGAGGCCGAACGGATCGTCGAACGCATCGTCGCCGACCTCGAGGGACAGCGCCGCGACGTGGACCTCGATATCCACACGACGCCCGACTCGCTGTAAGCCTCCGCCGATCTATCGCTGGGACTGAGCGCCCTGACCGTACTTGACGAACACGTACGCGAGGCCCAGCGTCGCGACCAGGACGAACATGGTGGCCACACTGAGCGTCTTGGCCGCGCCGGGCAGGTCCGAGGGGCCAGCGCCACCGCCGCCGCCACCCTTCGTGGGGAAATCACTGCCGACGACGACCGACGCCTTCATGCCGACGCTCTTGTGGGGTTGACAGAAGTAGTTGTAGACCCCGTCCTCTTCGAAGGTGTACTCGAAAGTGAACCCGCCCTCGCCGGTGAGGTCACTCTCGAAGGCGCCGTCCTCGCTGACGACGTTGTGCGAGCCACCTTCGCCGGTCCACTCCCAGACGACGGTGGCACCGTTGTCGACGTGGATGGCCACCGGGCCGAACCCGAAGTTGCCGCCGTTGGCCTCGACGCCGACATCGACGGTCGCCTGGTCCTGTCCCCTGGCGTCCGTGACGGACCCGCCGAAGTTGCCCACGTCGTCGAGGTAACCCCCGAAGTCAGGCGTACCGCCACCGCCGCCACCGCCACCGCCGTCCCCACTGTCGCCACCACTCTGCCCACCTGGCGTCGCCGTGGCACCGCCACCGGGCGTCGGTGTGCCACCGCCACCGCCACCTCCTTGCTGGGCGGTGTCGCCGACCGCGAGGACGCCTTTCATGCCGAGGGCCTTGTGAGGCTGGCAGAAGTACTTGAACACCCGCTCTTCGTCGAACGTGTACTCGAAGGTGAACCCCTCCTCCTCCGTGAGTTCGCTCTCGAAAGCGCCATCCTCGTCGACGACGTTGTGCTGGCCGCCGGCGCCCGTCCACTCCCAGACGACTGTCGTGCCGGGGTCGACCTGGACGGCCGGCGGGTCGAAGGCGAACCCGCCGCCGTTGCCCTCGGCGCCGACGGCGACCCTCACCTCGTCCTGGCCGGTCATGTCGGCGGTCGTGCCCTCAAAGTTGCCGACGTCGCTCAGATAGCCGTCGTAGGGTGCCTCCTGTGCCATCGCGGACCCCGATGCGCCCGCACCGACGGCCGCCCCTGCGACGCCGGTGCCAGTCGCCCGGAGAAACCCACGGCGCGAAACGTCCCTGTCGGTCTCCATGCGCGGGTCTTTGCAACCGCCCGTAGTGAATACTTCGCTTCGGGCCGAGTCTCATACGGATTGCTGTAGCTAGTCTGTCGGCCGACTGCACGCTGTTCCGCAGTCGATCCGGCAACGAACTACAGCAATCCGGATCAGGGCAACACGTTCGCGAAGCCCGCGAGCACGAGCACCGCGAGCACCACACCGACCAGTACGAAGGCTGCGTTCTCGACGTCGATGTCGCCGGCCTCGATGTCCTCGTCGGGGGTGAGTGCCCCCGCGACGTTCCCCCCGTCGCTGTCCTCCTCGGCGTCCTCGCTCGCGTCTCGGTCGCGCTCCTCGATGTCCGACAGCGAGAACCGCCACTCCTCCCCGTCGCCGTCGCTCTCGGCCTCGCCCCCCTCCGGACCGCTCGGATTCGCCGCCATACTCCCCGTTCGCGGTCAGTCCCCAAAAGGCTGGCCTCCGGGGACGCCACAGTCCCGGCCGGGCGTTCCGGCGACTCCGGAGACCGACAGAGGTAACGTGGCGGCCCGCCCAGCGCGGGCATGGCCGAGTTCGGACACGAGATCGGACTGGACGTCCGGTTCAGGGACATCGACGCGATGGGCCACGTGAACAACGCCGTCTACGCGACCTACCTGGAGCAGGCCCGCATCGAGTACATCCAGGAAGTGGTCGAGGGGGACGCCCTCGCGGTCGGTGCGGTGCTGGCGGACCTGCACGTCGACTACGAGCGCCCCATCGAGTACGGCGAGGCGGTCGTGGTCCGGACACGGGTGGGCGAACTCGGCACCTCCAGCGCACCCTTCGAACACGAGATCACCGCCGACGGCGAGCGGGCCGCCACTGCCGAGGCGCTGATGGTCGCCTACGACAGCGAGGCCGGAAAACCCCGACCCATCCCCGACGAGTGGCGCGAGCGAATCCGGGCCCACGAGGGTCGGTGACGGGCAGTCCATCCGGACCCGCCGCGGGACAGGGGGCGACCGTCCGCCCTCTCCGGACGAGGGGTTGACACGTCTACGGCGGGATGCGTATCTTTTTGAGCGTGACCCGTGAGCATCGACATATGCCCAGAAGCGTTCTCGCACCCGAGGACTGGGACGACACGGCAGCGCTCGCCGAGCAGGCCGAATCGCTCGGCTACCACGGTATCTGGCTGACGGAACTCTGGGGCCGGGACGCCTTCGTCTCGCTGTCGCGCGCGGCGACGGTCACCGACGACCTCGAACTCGGGACCGCCATCGTCAACGTCTACGGCCGCTCGCCGGCCGCGCTCGCCCAGGCCACGGCCACGCTCGTGGAGGCCGCTGGCGACCGCGTCAGGCTCGGTCTCGGCACGAGCACGAAGAAGGTCATCGAGGACCTCCACGGGATGGACTTCGAGAACCCGCCCCGGCGCCTCCACGAGACGGCCGAACTCACCCGGGAGTTCCTCACCGCCGAGGGCCGCGTCGAGTACGACGGCGAACTGTTCGACGTCGCGGACTTCCCCGCGCTCGGCGCCGAGGTCCCCATCTACGCGGCTGCCCTGGGACCGTCCAACAGGCGCGCGACCGGCCGCACCGCCGACGGCTGGCTCCCGCACAACATCCCCTTCGAGCACCTGGACGTGGCCTTCGAGACGGTCGCCGAGACTGCCGAGGCGGCGGGTCGGGACCCCGAAACCATCGAGACGGTTCCCTACGTCCCCTCGGCGGTCAGCGACGACCCCGAGGAGGCGAAAGCAGCAATCAGGGGCCACATCGCCTACTACGTCGGCAGCGGCGAGGGGTACCGCCGCGCGGTCGCCGAACACTTCGACGCTGCCGACGACGTGGCCGACGCCTGGCGGTCGGGCGACCGCGGCGACGCCCGCGCGGCCGTGACCGGCGAGATGGTCGAGGCACTGGGTGTGGCGGGCACCCCCGAGCAGGCCCGCGAGCAGTTCGACCGCATCGAGGCCATCGACGCCATCGACGAACCCATCGTCGTCATCCCCGTCGGCACCGAACAGGAGACCGCCCAGCACACCATCGAACAGTTGGCTCCCGAGAAGAGCTGACGGTATCGGCTATCTCCAGAAAGCCCCCGCGTGCTGGGCTAGGAATTGTCGGTTGAGGTGGGGTTGTCGCAACCACACACAGCCAGAAAGCCCCCGCGTGCTGGGCTCGGGGGACCGCACCTGCGCTCCTCGCTCGCGATGCTCGCTGCGGTGCTTGGCGGGTCCGCCGTCGCCCAGCCCGCGGCCCCTTTCAGCCCCGCCCGACCGCAGCCTCACGCCTCCCCAGCCTTCTGCGGTGCTCGCTCCGCTGCGCTCCTCGTCCCTCGCACAGTG
>CAZUWC010000142.1:0-5623 GCA_964623935.1 uncultured Halobacteriales archaeon | reverse complement strand
TCATCTCCGAGGACCTCGACGAGATTATGGACCTCAGCGACCGCGTGCTCGTCATCTACGAGGGCGAGTTCGTCCACGAGACCACGCCCGGGGAGGCAAACCGCGAGTACGTCGGCCTCCAGATGACCGGCGGTGCCGGCGACGAGGACACGGCCCCATCTGGCGAGGTGGCGACCGAAACCGCACCCCCCGGGGAACCACTCGAAGAACGGAGTGAATCCTGATGGAAGTCGAAATCGAGGCCCGCGAGGACGTGCCGCGGTGGATGGCATACGCGACGCCGGTGTTCACCGTGCTTGCGGCGCTGGCGGTGAGTTCTGTCGCACTGATCGCGCTGAACGTCAACCCCCTCGCGGCGTACGCGACGATGTTCGTCACCACGGCCACGAGCGTGTTCGGCCTTCAGGAGACCGCGATCAAGGCGATTCCGTTGATCCTGACGGGCCTGGCGGTGTACCTCCCGTTGCGGGCGGGACTCTGGAACATCGGCGCCGAGGGGCAACTGTTCCTCGGTGCCATCGCCGGGACGTGGATCGCGATCAACGTCTCGCTCCCGATGGTCGCCCTGCTGCCGGCGATGTTCCTCGGCGCGGGACTGGCCGGGGCTGTCTGGGCGGGCGTCCCCGGGTGGCTCCGTGCCCGGTATGGCATCAACGAGATCATCACCACCCTCCTGCTGGTGTTCGTCGCGGGCAATCTCAAGAACTACCTGCTGCGGGGGCCGATGCAGGGCGGGACCGGGAACTTCCCACAGAGTGCGCGCTTCCCCGACGCGGCGACGATTCCGGGCCTCTTTGGGTCGGGCATCCACGCCGGCCTCGTGGTCGCGGTGGCTGCTGCCCTGCTCGCGTACGTGCTCATCACGAGAACGCGGCTGGGGTTCGAGATCACCTTCGTCGGGTCGAACCACGAGGCCGCCGAACAGGCCGGCATGAGCACGCGGAAGGTGTACGTCTTCGTGTTCGTCGTCGGCGGCGCGCTCGCGGCGATGGGTGGCCTCGCGGAGATCGCGGGCGTCCACGGGCGGTTCCGGGCCGGGTTCGCGCCCGGCTACGGCTTCACGGCCATCGTCATCGCCTTGCTGGGGCGCAACAGCGCGCTCAAGGTGTTGCTGGCAGCCGTCTTCTTCGCGTTGCTCATCGTCGGCGGGTCCAGCATGGAGGTCACACACGGCGTCCCGGCGGCGCTGACCGAGGTCATCCAGGCGCTCATCATCCTCTTTCTCATCACCGCGGAGTTCTTCAAACGCTACCGCGTCGGCGTCTCCTTCGACCGCGGGTCGGCCGAGGAGAAAGCCGCGCCGGTCGCCGGAGGTGACGACTGATGGTCGGGTTCGTTGCGGGCCTGCTCGACGCCACCGTCCGTGCGGCCACGGTGCTCATCCTCGCGGGGCTCGGTGAGGTCATCGCCGAACGTGCCGGCGTCCTCAACCTCGGCGTCGAGGGGATGATGCTCGTCGGCGCGCTCGGGGGCTTCATCGTCACCGTCGTCACCGGCAGCTACTGGCTGGGTCTCGGTGTCGGGGTCGTCCTCGGGATGGCGCTCGCGCTCATCCACGCCTTCCTGTGTATCACGCTGAAGTCAAACCAGGTCATCAGCGGCGTCATGCTCACGCTACTGGGCGGTGGAATCACGACCTTCTTCGGGCAGGCGTGGGTCGAGAAGTCCATCGAGGGCTTTCCCCAGATCGCGATTCCGGTGCTGGTGGACATCCCGCTGCTCGGCGAGGCGCTCTTCGAGAGCACCGCCACCGACTACATCGCCCTCTTTCTGGTGCCCCTGGTCTGGTTCTACCTCTTCCGGACCAACCTCGGCCTGGAGACGGTTTCCGTCGGCGAGGACCCCGAGATGGCCGACACGATGGGTGTCGATGTGTTCAAGTTGCGGTACCTCGCCGTCCTCGTGGGCGGCGGCTTCGCGGGTGCCGCCGGGGCACACCTCTCGCTGGCGTTCTCGCAACTGTGGGTGCCCGGCATGACGGCCGGCCGCGGGTGGATCGCCGTGGCGCTTGTCATCTTCGCGCAGTGGCGCCCCGAGCGCATCCTCGTCGGCGCGTACCTGTTCGGGTTGCTCGATGCGCTCCAGTTGCGCTCGCAGGGCCTGGAACTGACGCTGGGGGCCGGCGCGCCGCTTGCCGACGTTCTCAATCCAGTCCTGAATTTCGTCTTCCACCCCACCATCATGGCGACCTACCCCTACCTGGCCACCATCGTCGTGCTCTCGTACGCCGTCATCCTGACCAAAAGCGACCAGCTCGCGGTTCCCTCGGCGCTGTTGCAGTCCTACAGTCGCGAGGCCGACTGATACGGTCGTGCGTAATTCTTTTCGCTCCCACGAAACAGGAGGCCGTCTGCATGGTCCGAAACACCGTTTCTCACCGGGACTGCTGAACTTGGTTACGCACGACCCTATGACAGCGTCCGTCGCGCTCCCCGGCTCTCACTCACGCCCGAACGACTTCGCAGTGCCCGGCCTCGAAGGACGTCACCAGCCCCCGCCTGAGCCGCTCGGACCGGGCGAGCGCGACCCGCAATACCGAGCGTGCGGTCTCGCGGTCCTCGACGGTGTCCGCCTTGTTGACTATCGGCGTCACGGCAGCGTCCTCGGGGACGCCCTTCAGCCCGCCCCGATCGTGGGCCAGCACCGTCCCGACGGCCTCGACGGTCACGGAATCGCCGGTCTCCAGCCCCGTGAGAGCCGCGACCCGCTCGGGCCGGTGGACGGACGGCGCGTCGAGCGGTTTCCCGACGGCACGCACCGACGCGACCGGCACGGCGTGAGTCGTCCCGTCGGGCACGACGGGCTCTCCCGGGCCCGGCGTCTTGAACTCCCGGCGGCGGGCACCGTCGGCTTTCACGAGCAGCCAGTCGAACCGCCCCGACTCGAAGACGGCGTCCACGACATGGGCGTCGAACCCGCGGACCTTCGCGTCGGCGCGCTCGGGGTCCGGGACGCGCTCGGCCGCGAACGCGACCGGCGAGTCGGCGCTCGCGAGTGCCTCTCCCAGGGTATCCTCGTCGGCGAGGACGAGCGGGAGGCCGTCCGGCGGCGGCGTGTGTACCGACGTCGTGTACCCGACCGAGCGGCCGCGGGCCTGGGCCTCCGCGACGAGACGGCCCATCGCGGTCTTCTTGCCGCCGGCCCCGACGAACGCCACGAGCGCCGTCGCGTCGAGACCGAGGGTTCCGGCCAGGTCCATGTGCCGACCAGCGCTGGCGGGACAAAGAGCGTTGTCCCGGGAGTAACTGTTATCGGGACACGCGGAGTACCCCAGGTATGCACGAGGTGGACGTGACAGGCGAGGTGTGTCCGCGGCCGGCGCTGATCGTCCGCCGGCGCCTGTCGGACCTCGACGCCGGGGAGGAACTGCTGGTCCGGGGCGACTACCCGCCGGCCGAGGAGAACCTCCGCCGGACCTGCGAGAAGCACGGCTTCGAGGTGTCCGCCGCCGGGGGCGAGGACGGGGACTTCGAGTTGCGGATCACGGTCTCCGACGGGGCGACGGTGGGATGACGGCCGACTCCGGCGAGGAGGCCGGGAGCGACCCGCGCCTCACGGAGTACGCGGAACTCCACGGCTGTTCCTGCAAGGTCGGGCAGAGCGACCTCGACGCCTTGCTCGCGCGGGCGGGACTCGACGGAGCGGCCGAGGGGCTGCTGTTCGGCGTCGGCGAGGACGCCGCGGCCAGGCAGTTGCACGAGGACCTCGCGCTCGTCCAGACAATCGACTTCTTCACGCCCATCGTCGACGACCCCTACGACTTCGGGCGGGTGGCGGCCTGCAACGCTGCCAGCGATGCCTTCGCGACCGGTGCGACGGCGAACCTGACCTGTCTGGCCGTCCTCGCACTGCCCCGGGACCTGACGGACGAGGCGCCGGCGGTGCTTTCGGGCATGGCCGACGCGCTCGCGGACGTCGACGGCGTAGTCGGGGGCGGACACACGACGCTGAACCCCTGGCCGATCGCCGGCGGAGCGGTGACGGCGACGGGACACCCCGACCAGCTACTGACGACCGGTGGGGCCAGCCCGGGCGACCGCCTCTACCTGACCAAACCCCTCGGCACGCAGCCCGCGATGGGTGCGTTGCGGGTCCGGGACGGCGAGTTCGCCGGGACCGTCCGGGACGCCGTCGACCGCCCCATCGAGGACATCGGCTCCGAGGCGCTCGCCTGGATGACGACACCGAACCGCGACGCCGCCCGCGTCGCCAGCGAGTTTGCGTCGGCCGCGACCGACGTGACTGGCTTCGGTATCCTCGGGGAAGCACGCGTCTTGGCCGAAAACTCCGGTGTAGGGGTCGAAATCGGCCGGCTGCCGGTCATCGACGGGACGCCTGCCCTCTCGGAGTTGTTCGGCTACGGGCTCGCGGCTGGCGAGAGTGCCGAGACCAGCGGCGGCCTGCTCGTGGCCGTGCCACCCGAACGGGCGGCGGACTTCGAGAACGCACTCGCCGACGCCGAGGTGTTCGGGCGCGAGGTGGGCCGTGTCACGGATGGGGAGGGCGCACGCGTCAAGGGCCCCGAGGTCGAGCCCGTGACGCGGTGATTTTTGGCCGTCGAGGGACTGGTTCGGGGTATGGCACACCTCGGATTCCTGCTCACGGGTGGCCCCTTCGACAGCGAGCGGTGGCGGACGGCCTACGAGATGGGCCGTGCCGCGCTGGAGGCCGGCCACGAGGTGACGTACTTCCACTACCTCGACGGGACGCTCGTCCCGGTCGCCGGCCAGGAGTTCCCCGACTGTTCGGACACGGGCCTGTACGACGAGATGCCAGTCGAGAAGTTCCGGGAACTGGTCGCGGACGGCGCCGAGGTCGTCTGCTGTGGCCTGTGTGTGAACGCGCGCGGCATCGACGCCGAGACCGACTACCCGGAGGGCGTCGAACTCGGCCTCCTGCCGGACCTGGCGGACATGCTCGGGGAGGCAGACAGGGTGATCTCGCTGTGAGACGGGACGTCCTCGTCATGCTGACCCGCGCTCCGTACGGTCGCGTCCACGTCCCGGAGGGGTTGCGTGCGGCCAGGGGCGTGGCGGCGGGGTTCGACAGACACGACGTCACGGTCGCGTTCGTCGAGGACGGCGTCCACGCCGCCCGCGCGGCGGTCGACCGCGAGGCGCTGAACATGCCCGGCCACATCGAGGACCTGTTCGCGGAGGGCGGCGAGATGCTCGCCGACGCGGCCGCGATGGCCGAGCGGGGCATCGACGAGTCCGAAATCGCGGAGGACATCGCCGTCGCGTCTGGCACGGAAATCGCAGAGTGCATCCGGGCCGCGGACCACACACTGGACTTCTGACCATGCTCTACCTCGTCGACGAACCCATGGCCGACCTCGCGTTTCGCACCGCCGCCGGTGACGACGATGCCCACGTCGTGCTGATACAGGACGGCGTCTTGCTGGCCGCCGAGGCCGACGCGGACCCGGAACTGGACGCCCCCCTCTACGCCGTCGCCCGCGACGTCGCGGTACGCGGGGTCGACCTCCCGCCGGCCGTCGAGCCGGTCACGTACGACACATTGATAGAACTGGTCGTCGAACACGAGACGAACACCTTCGCATGAATCTCTTCGAGGACGTCTCCGAGGTGATCGAGGCCGGCGAACCGGCGGCGATGCTGAC
>CAZUWC010000141.1:0-5632 GCA_964623935.1 uncultured Halobacteriales archaeon | reverse complement strand
GCCTCCCCGAGGAAGAGTTCGTACATCTCGAGGAGCGGTGTCTCGTCGTCGGCCAACAGGACGGTCGGCACGTCATCATGGCCCGTCATCGGGGAACAAGGGGCTGGAGCCGTCTCTCACCGGTCGGGTTTGAGGTCGGACGAAGTCCTGCGCTCCCTGTCGCTCGTCCGTATTCTCGGGGTGGTTTCACACGTACGTGTTGGAGTTTTGGATTGATACCCCTCGCCAATGGTGTGTCATGGGGTATAAACTGCTGTATCGAACCTCCAGCCACTGGCCTCTATCTCTCGCACGCCAACCGGTAACACTACCAGTAGGCCGGCAGTTGTTTTATCGGCCTCGTGGCACCTCTCGACGCGGTTGCATCTAAACGTCGGCGATGTCGAGGTCGAACTGCTCGACGACGGGCCGTCCCCGTTTTTCGACAGCCGGATGGTCACCGCGTCGCTTGCTTCCACTCCCGTAGACCCACGATTTCACCGTCGAGGTCCTCGGCCGGACACTCCAGGGCCGCCCACCGGAACATCCCGGCGACGTCCGCCGGGTCGCGGCCCGTTCCGCCGGTGAGGTCCGTCGCGACGAGGCCCGGGTCGACGACACCGACCGCCTGGTCGACGTCGGCGGCGAAGCCACGCGCCAGCGCCTCCGTGGCCGCTTTCGAGGGCGCGTAGGTCCCCATCCCCGGCTTGGCGTCGCGCGCGACCGACCCCGACGGGACGAGCACGCGGCCCCCGGGGGCCATGAACTGCAGGCTCTCGCGAACCGTCGCAAACAGGCCGTAAACGTTCGTCTCAAGCACCGTCCGGACGTCCTCGTAGCGTTCCTCGTCGAGCGGGCGTTCGCCAGGAGCGTGGGGCATCACCCCCGCGGCGGGGATCAGGACGTCCACCGCGTCGGGGACCGTCTCCGAGAGCGCGAGGAACACCTCGTTCTCGTCGCGGACGTCGAGCGGGCGGACCACGGGCGTCCCGCCAGCGTCCGAGACGGCCGCGGCGGTCGATTCGAGCGCCTCCTCGGAGCGGGCACAGAGCACGGTCCGCCAGCCCTCGGCGGCGAACGCTTCGGCGACCGCCGACCCGATGCCGCCACTGGCACCCGTGAGTAGCACGGTTCCGTCAGTCATGATATCTCGCCCGGAGGTTCGACCGGGCATGCAAAACACTGTCGGCACGACCCGTCGTTCGTCCCCGCTGGTCCCCTCTCACTCGAGGCGCGCGTCGACGACGACGTGTTCGACACCCTCGCTGTAGCCCTTGACGCGCCGGGTGTCCAGCACCTCCACGGTCCGTCCGGCTTCGGCGGCCGCCGCTTCGAGGCGCTCGATGGGTCGGTCCGGGGACAGTGCCTCCGGGGTCGCCTCGTGGAGGTGGACGACGCCACCCGGTTCGAGGACAGGCAGCACCCACGGCAGGTACTCGTGGGCGTCGTAGTAGCCCAGCACCGCACGGTCGAACCCTCCTTTGTGGGCCTCGAGGACGTCCCGGCAGTCCGCGCGGTAGGGTTCGACGCGGTCGGTGACGCCGTTGCGCGTTGCGTTCTCCAGCAGGTACGAGAAGGCGTCGGGATTGCGCTCGATGGCAGTCACGCGCGCCCCGCTACTGGCCATCGGGAGGGTGAAGTAGCCGATGCCGGCGAAGGCGTCGAGGACGCGTTCGCCCTCGCGAACGACCTCACCCATCCGGGCGCGTTCGGCCTTGTTGCCCGGCGAGAACATCACATCCGCGAGGTCCATGGCGTACTCGACGCCGTGCTCGCGGTGGACGGTCTCGGTGTCACCCTCGCCGGCCACCACCGTCACGTCGGGTTCGCGGTGCTGGCCGTCGATGCCACCCCGTGCGAGAACCGTGTCCGCGCCGCCGTGCAGGGCGAGGAGCGCCTCGCCGACCTCCGCGGGCCGCGGGGCCTCACCCATCTCCACGAGGACGACACTCCCCACGACGGCCCACGAGGACGGCGCCCGGTCGAGTTCGGCGTCGGTCCAGCCCGCCTCCCGGAGGTGGTCCGCGAGCGTGCGCAGCCGCGGCTTCCCCTCCTCGCGGACGACCTCGCGGACCGTCGTCTCTGTCGGGTGGTCGGTCACGGGGATGGCGACCGCGCCGTTCCCGCACTCGTAGACCGAGCGGTCGTCGTCGTAGACGCCCTCCGCGCGCAACGACCCGATGGCCGCCTGGGCGCGGGGGGCGTCTACGACCGCCGCGAGCAGGTCCGCGGTCATCCGGGCCCCTCCTCTGGGAGGACGTGCAGGCCCGCGCGGCTCTTCAGGACCGGGACCTCCGCGGCGTCGGGGTCGAGATACGACGGGCGCGCGACCGTTTTGGCCTCGTAGGTCTCGGGGTCGAGCACCTGGACGGCGTGGTCGTCCTCGACAGCGACGAGCGTCGTCCGCCGGGCGTCGTCGTGCCAGCCCAGCCGGCGAGCCTCGGGCGCATCCTCGCCCAGGGGGGCCTCGTAGTCCTCGCCAGAGCGGAGGCGGGTCCCCTTGAGGTTCCCCCGCACACTGCGGACCAGGACCGGGCCCTCGCCGTCCTCGGGGTCGACGACCTCGCCCGGGCGGTACGGCGGGAGCCGGACGGCGTAGGTCACGCGGTAGACCTCGTTGCCGTCGCCGTCCTCGGTGACGAGGGTCTCGGAGTCCGAGACCGACCCGCCAAGTTCCCCGACGACGGCGCGGGCCACTCGCTTGCCGAGCTTCGTCGTCGAGAGTTTGACGTCAAGGCCCTCCGCGCGGTCGGTCACGTCTGAGACGAACGCGTCGCGGTCGCCCGACGATTCGAGGTCGGCGACGATGTCGCGGGCAATCTCCTCGGCGCGGCGCCGTTCGGCCTCGGAGGGGCGCCGCTCGCGAGCGCGCACCTGGACGACGCTCGCGTAGGCGCCGCCGGCCACGCGGCCACAGCGGTCGCAGGTCCCGCGGCCGATCTTGACTGGCACGGTCACCTCCTCGGCGACTGGCGTTCCGCGCAACACGCCCGAGACCGAGCAGTGCATCCGGATGGTGGTCTCGTCGACCTGCTCGGGAGCGACCTGCCAGGAGACGCTCGCGGCGTCGACGTGGACGCCCAGCACCTCCGTAACGGCGTCGACGGCGACGTCGGTGTAGTCCTCGGCGCCGACGTCCACCCAGCGGTTGCCGCGCTGGACCGCCCCGCACTGCCGACAGACCAGTACCTCCACGCGGTCGGGGGCGTCCACGAGGTCGTAGGCTTCCAGATAGCACTCGTCACAGAGCCCGCTGTCGGGACCCTCGGGACTCGGCAGGGGCCCGGGGCGGTCGATTGTCTCCCCACAGCGCGGGCAGAACTCCCCTGACCTGCTCATCGGCCCCGGGTAGGCCACTCGCGGGCATAAGCGATACGTTCGCCAATTGCCGGTGGACTCATGCCGAGGGCACTCCAACGGTGTGCATGGCGCTCCGGGCGGTGGTCTTCGACCTCGATTACACGCTGGCAGTCCCCGACCGGGACAGGCAGGCGCTGCTCGAGGCGGCGAGCGACGCTGCCGGCGTCCGGCCCATCGCCCGCCAGGAGTACCTCGACGCCCACGCGGCCGACCTCGCCAGCGAGACGCGCGCCCCAATCTTCGACGCGCTCCTCGAGGAGGGCGACCCCGAGGAGGTCGCCAGCGCCTACCGGGTCGCTATCGAGAACGCACTCCGTCCGGTCGAGGGTGCGGCGGCGCTGGTGCGTGACCTGCGCGAGACCTACCGAGTGGGCCTGCTGACGGACGGGCCCACCCGCGCCCAGTGGGGCAAACTGGAGACGCTCGGCTGGACGGACCTCTTCGACGCCGTCGTCGTCACGGGCGCGCTCCCCGCGGGCAAGCCCGACCCCCGGACCTACGAGGCGATCCTCGACGAACTGGGTGTCGCGGCTGCCGAGACGGTCTTCGTCGGCGACCACCCGGAGGCCGACGTCCGGGGCGCGGCGGCGGCGGGCATGGTGGCCGTCCAGGTCCTCGACGGCCGCCACGAGCGCGTCCCCGGGGCCGACGCTGTCCTCGACCGCGAACACCTGGCTAGAGGCCTGCGGGACCTGCTGCTCCGGCAGGCGTCGCTGTCCTGCTAGTGATTGCTGTAAGCCGTTACCGGATCGACCGCACGACGTGACGCGGTCGACACGGTATACCGGTGGACGTAAGCAATGATACATTCAGCCCGGCGCCAAGAAGGGCTGAGAAGTATCAAACGTTACGTCCACCGGTATAATTCGTTACAGCAATCACTCTGAGGACGCCGATGGTCTTCGGCCGGACACAGACACTTTACGTTCGGGACTTGTTTGTGAGACTGCATGCCCGAGGAAACCGTCCACGAGTCGAGACGCACGCGGAGCAGGCGAGCCATCGCGTCGTACCTGCGCCGGGTTGCCGACGCGCTCGGCCGTGGCAAGCCCGTCCCCGTCGACGAGGAACAGACCGTCACCGTCGAAGCCCCCGAGGAGCCCGAACTCGAGGTCGATCTCGAACAGGAAGGTGAGGATCTCTCGCTCGAACTCGAGATGGGCTGGGAGGGTGATGCGGCGGACATCGAGACCGACGCGCAGGCGAGCAAGGCGACCTTCGAGGTGTACGAGGACGCCGCAGAGGAGTGGCGCTGGCGGCTGCGACACCGCAACGGCAACGTCATCGCCGACGGTAGCGAGGGGTACGCCTCCCGACAGAAGGCCGACCAGGGCCTGGACAGCGTGAAGACGAACGCCCCGGGCGCCCACGTCGTCGACCTCTCCAGGGACGAGGAGGCGCCCGACGAGGGCGGGAGCAAGGCAACCTTCGAGATCTTCGAGGACACCGCCGAGGAGTGGCGGTGGCGCCTCGTCCACGACAACGGCAACATCATCGCCGACGGCGGGCGGGGATACTCCTCGAAACAGAAGTGCAAGCAGGGCCTGGAGAGTGTCAGGAAGAACGCCCTGGGCGCGCCGGTCGAGGACGCCTGATTAGGATTCGGGCGGCGTGTCGAGCATCGACCGAACGAAATCGACCGCCCGCTTGACCGCGACGCCGTCCGCGACGCCTACGCGGAGTCCGCCGTCCGTCGACTC
Organism: uncultured Halobacteriales archaeon; assembly: GCA_964623935.1. Classification (GTDB taxonomy): domain Archaea; phylum Halobacteriota; class Halobacteria; order Halobacteriales; family Haloarculaceae; genus SW-9-67-25. The sequence goes on along the minus strand of CAZUWC010000141.1, from coordinate 593 downwards.
GACGGGTACCGGCGCGTTCTCCGGGACAGCATCGGTATCGACCGACAGCGCCACCGCCACGCAGTCGGGATACAGCGAGACGGTCCCGACGCGTTCCCCCTGGTAGGCGAGGCGGTAGGCGTCGGTCCCCTGCGGGGCCGGCTCGGCGTCGGGGTCGGCGTCCCGCACGGACAGTCGGGCCAGCGGTCCCGTTTCGAGGCCCGTCAGTTCCGAGGCCAGCAACTGCGCGACCCGGGTCGGGTCGGTGGTCCGTTCCTCGACCATCAGAGTTCCTCCCGGGCCCGGTCTGCCAGCTCCCCGACGTCGATTCCCTGTCGGCGGGCGTACAGCAGCGCGGCGGCCTCGACACTGAGTTCGAGGTCGGCCTGCAGGCGGTTGATCGCTGCGACGGCCTCCTGTTTGTCGCGGCCTGCGTCGACGAGCGCTTCGAGGGCCCGCTCGAACGTCGAGCGCCGGCGCAACACCGACTCGTCGGGGGCGAAGCCCTCGGGGACCTCGACGCTGGCGGGGTCGAAGCCCGCGACGACGTCGTCGCCATCGCGGTCGAGGAGCCCCTCGCCGGCCGCGACGTCGACGAGGCGCGTCGCCTGGTC
>CAZUWC010000140.1:0-5647 GCA_964623935.1 uncultured Halobacteriales archaeon | reverse complement strand
GCCCACATCGACTCTGCGATCAAGGACAGCTTGGGGCTGTAGTCAGGTATCGCTCACGGACTGGTGACTTCTGTCCCCCGAGAGTCTTCACTCTCGACGTATCGGCACTATCCGGTTTATTAGCAAGTAATAGTAGTAACTTATATCCGCGAGCGTCGGCCACAGTCGGGTATGAGCTTCACCGAGGACCTCGAACCGGTCGCAGAGCCCATCTGGGAGGCCATCCTCGACCACCCGATGGTCGAGCAGTTGGGCGAGGGAACGCTCGACGAGGAGCCGTTCGAGTACTGGGTCAGGCAGGATTACGTCTACCTGATCGAGTACGCCCGGGTGTTCGCACTCGGTGCCGCCAGCGCGCCCGACCTGGAGCGGATGGGCACCTTCGCGGAGTTGCTGGACGCCACCATCAACACGGAGATGGATCTGCACCGCGAGTACGCCGCGGAGTTCGGAATTAGCGAAGCGGAACTGGAAGCGACCGATCCCTCGCCGACCACGCGGGCGTACACGGACTTCCTCGTCCGGGTGGCCGCGACGGGGACCTTCGGGGACCTCGTGGCCGCCCTCCTCCCGTGCATGTGGGGGTTCAACGAGACGGGCAAGCGTCTCGCCGCACGCGGGATGCCCGACCACGAGCAGTACGCCGCCTGGATCGAGATGTACTCGGGTGAGGAGTTCTCGGAACTCTCGGCGTGGTGCAAGGGCCTGCTGGAGGACGTCGCGGCCGACGCCACCCCGGCCGAGCGCGAACGCTACACCGACCTGTTCCGGACCTCTGCCCGCTACGAGTACCGCTTCTGGGACGCCGCCTGGCGAGGGGAGGAGTGGTCGGTGTGAGCGGCGACCAGAACGGATCGGCGGCCGGGACGGCCCCCGACAGCTACGACGAGTACGCGGCCACCCGAGACGAGGCCCGCTTCACCGACTGGCTCCGCGAGCGCGCCGGCGACGACTGGATGGCGGCCACCGACCACCGCTTCACCCGCGAACTCGGCCGGGACGAACTCGCAGACGCCCTCTTCCGGCGCTACCTGGTCCAGGACCACGCCTTCGTCGGCGACCTCGTCGGGGTGTTCGGCCACGCCGTCGGCGAGGCACCGACGATGGAAGCGAAATCGCGCCTCGTGGACTTTCTCGGAACGCTGACCGCCGACGAGAACGACTACTTCGAGCGGTCCTTCGCGGCGCTGGACGTCCCCGAGTCGGAGTACACGAACCCCGAGACGACGCCGACGACCCGGGCGCTGCTGGACCTCCTGGGGCGCGGGGCACGCGAGGGCGGGTACGCCGAGACGCTGGCGGTCCTGGTGCCCGCAGAGTGGATCTACCTGGAGTGGGCCAGCGCCGTCGAGGACCGGCCGGGCCGCTTCTACCTCGCCGAGTGGGTCGACCTGCACGCAAACCCCGACTTCGAGGCGTTCGTGGGCTGGCTCCGTGGCGAACTCGATCGCGAGGGTGCGGCCGCCTCGCCGCGCCGGCAGGGACGTCTCGACACGCTCTTCCGGCGGACAGTCGAACTCGAAGTCGCATTCTTCGATGAAGCATACGGTCCCGGGGCTGGCGCGGTGACACCCCGGAATGACGACCGGACGGAGGGGAGTGACTGACCCGTGGTGACGACGACTATCGCGCTCGGCCTCACCGTCGCAGTTCTCGTGGTCTTCACCGGCATCGGACTGTGGTACTCCCGTGGCCGCGTCGAGTCGACGGAAGACCTCATCACGGCCCGCGACTCCGTCGGGCGGGGACCGATGACAGCCACCCTCGTGGCTTCGGTGATGGGCGTGTGGATCCTCCTCGCGGCACCCGAGGCCGGCGCAGGGTTCGGCATCGCCGCCGTGGTCGGCTACGCCATCGGCGAGGCGGTCCCGATGCTCGCGTACGCGAAACTCGGGCCCCGCATCCGCGAGTTGCTCCCCGAGGGCCACAGTCTCACCGAGTACGCCCACGCCCGCTACGGGACCGCGATGTACGGGTTCGTCGTCCTCGTGAGTGCCCTCTACATGTTCGTGTTCGTCGCCGCCGAGTTGACCGGCATCGCGGCCGCGCTGTCGCTGGTCGCCGGCGTCCCGCAGTGGCAGACCGCCGTCCTCGTCGGGGGATTCGTCCTCCTCTACACCGGCTACGGCGGCCTGCGTGCGAGCATCTTCACCGACACCATCCAGGCGGTGCTCGTCTTGCCCTTGCTCCTTCTGGCCGCCATCGGCGCAATCGTCGCGCTCGGCGGGGCCGGTACGGTCTACGAGGGCGTCGCTACCGCGAACCCCACACTGCTGGACCCGACCTTCGTCGCTGGCCTGCAGTTCGGCCTGGCGCTGGCCTTTGCAATCCTCGGCGCGGAACTCATCAACCAGACCTGGTGGCAGCGCGTCTACGCGGGCAGCGACAGCGCCACCGTCACGCGGGGATTCCGAACTGCCGCGCTCGCCAACGGCGCCATCGTCTTTCTCGCGGCGCTGTTCGGCCTCGTCGCCGTCGGCCACGCGGACGTGGTGACCGACGTTACGAGCCCGGAGTACAACGCCGACATAGCCTTCTTCCTGCTGTTGAACGCCGCCTTCCCGGAGTGGGTCGTCCTCGCCGTCGTCCTGCTCGCACTCCTGCTGGTGATGAGTTCCGTCGACTCGCTTTTCAACGCCCTCGCCAGCCTGGCCACCGTGGACCTCCCGCGCCTCCTCACTGACCCCGACGACCGGACCCTCAGGCTCGCTGCGCGGACGCTGACGCTCGTCGTGGCCCTCGCGGCAATCTACGTGAGTCTGCGCGCCCGCAGCGTCCTCCGACTGTTCTTCCTGGCGGACCTGCTCGGGGCCGCCGTCGCCTTCCCGCTGGTGTACGGCCTCTACTCTCGGGGACTGTCGGGCACGGGTGCGCTCGTCTCCAGTGTCGTCGGCCTGGCGGTCGGGCTGGCGTACTTTCCGGACTTTCGTGGTGTCATCACCGCTGTCCCGCTCGTCGGATCGATACTTCCCGGCGCCGACCCGCTCTATCTCACCTCTTTTGCGGGCGCCTTCTTGATCTCGACCGGGCTGACGCTCGTCGCTGCCCGCGTCTCCTCGGCGGAGTTCGACCTCGACTCGCTCGCGGGGGAGGTCGGGCGCCTCGACGAACGGCCTGCTGCCGACGGTGGACGCGACCGCGGGGAGTGATCGTCGGGTCGCCGCCGAGGTCCGGGACCCGTCAGGCAGTCCGGACGATGTGAACGTCGTACTCGCCGGTGTTGTCGACCTCCCCGAAGGGGGTCCGGAGGCCGTCCGGTTCGGCGTTGTCGCTCGCACCGACGAAGAGCACCGAGGCGTCCACGTCGCGCGCGATGCGGCGGACGTGGTCTGTCAGTCCGCCCGGGGACTGGGCGCCCGACTCCGCGTAGGTCCGCTCGGCCTCGTCGGTCGTCTCCTCGATCTTCCGCCGGAGGGTAGCACTCGCGGTTTCAGCAGCAAAATCCTCCTCGGGCTGGATCCACTTGCGGCGCTCGGCGTACTCGGCGCCCGTGGGGACGAAACTCACCGCGACCACCTCCTCTCCCAGCGCTTTGCCGTGTTCGACTGCCTTCGACAGGGCCGCTTCCGAGATAGGCGAACCGTCGAACGGAACGAGAAAGACCATGGACGCCGCAGGGCTACGGACGGCAACCTAATGAAAGTGAGCCTCCCATAGAGGGCAGCCAGGGGCTTTCTTGCCCGTGGTTGGTCTGCACGACACGGTCACTGACTGAAGTTAGCGTTGCCTCCGGGTCGGCACGAACCTTTACATGCGATTGCGGAACCATCCCGTCGCGTGACCTGACGGTGGTCGCGGCGCGGCACGCGGGAGCGCGACACACCGCGTCGCGGAAACGGGGGTCCGCCACCTGACTGCGGACCGACGTGTCGCCTGCTAACCCAGATCTGGAGGTGTTATGTCCGCTCGGTCGCTACAGGGGGACATGCGCGTGCTGCGCGGGCGGGCGGACTCCGTCGATGCCGATCGCGAGCGCACGGACCGGATGATCGAGCGCGCCGCCCAGACCGGCCAGTCGGCGCTGCGGGTCTGGACGCCACACCGACACGTCGCGTTCGGCCGGCGCGACGCGAACGCAGACGGGTACGACCGCGCGCGAACGCTCGCACGAGAGCACGGGTACCCGCCCGTCGAGCGCCGCGTGGGCGGGCGCGCAGTTGCCTACACCGGCTCGACGGTCGCGTTCTCCCGGGCGATTCCCGGTGCCGACCGGACGGCCATCGACGCACGCTACGCGGACGCGATCGAGCGCGTCCAGGACGCGCTGGCGACCCTCGGCGTCGACGCCCGCGAGGGCGAGCCCGACGGTGCGTTCTGCCCCGGCACGCACTCCCTGCAGGCCCGCGGCAAAATCGCCGGTCTCGCACAGCGGGTCCGCCGGGACGTCTCCGTCGTCGGCGGGATCGTGGTAGTGCGCGACCACGGGGCCATCGCGGACGTCCTCGAACCCGTCTACGGCGCGCTCGGGATTCCATTCGCCCCGGAGGCCGTGGGTAGCATCACCCGCGCTGGCGGCCCCGACGACCCACAGGCAGTCTGCCGTGCGCTGGCCGACACCCTCGCCGACGCCCTCTTCCGGGAGACTTAGGGGACCCCGCCCCCAGTGGCCGCCAATGCTCTTCCGGAACGCCACCCTCGCGGACGGACGCCGCCGGGATGTCCGGGTCCGCGGGGAGCGTGTCGCTGCCGTCGACGACGACCTCGATGTCGAGGCCGACGAGCGGGTCGTCGACGCGACGGGCAAGCGACTCCTGCCCGGCATGATCGACGTTCACGTCCACTTCCGCGAACCCGGGTTCGCCCACAAGGAGACCTGGACGACGGGCTCGCAAAGCGCGGCCGCGGGTGGCGTCACGACGGTCGTCGACCAGCCCAACACCGACCCCCCGACAGTCGACGGCGAGTCCTTCGACCGGAAGGCCACACTCGCGAGCGAGTCCCTCGTCGACTACGGGCTGAACGGCGGCGTCACGCCCGAGTGGGACCCCTACACCCTCTTCGACCGGCCGCTGCTCGCGCTCGGGGAGGTGTTTCTCGCGGATTCGACCGGCGAGATGGGGATCGAGACGCCGCTGTTCGCGTCGGCACTCCAGCGCGCGACCGGCACCGGCCTGCCCGTCACCGTCCACGCCGAGGACGCCTCCCTGTTCAACGACAGCGCCCGCGAGCGCGACGACGCCGACGCCTGGAGCGCCTATCGTACCGCCGACGCCGAGATCGAGGCCGTCCGTCGGGCCTGCGAACTCGCCGCCGAGCGCGACGTGCGGATCCACGTCGCCCACACGAGCACGCCCGAGGGGGTCGACGTCGCTGCCGAGGCGGGGATGACCTGCGAGGTCACGCCCCACCACCTGTTCCTCTCGCGGCGGGACAGCAGGGACCTGGGTACCTTCGGCCGGATGAACCCGCCCCTGCGCCGCGAGAAGCGCCGCCAGGAGGTCTACGACCGCGTGGTCGACGGGACCGTCGATGTCGTCGCGACCGACCACGCCCCCCACACCCGCGCCGAGAAGGACGCCTCCGTCTGGGACGCCCCCAGCGGCGTTCCCGGCGTCGAAACCGCACTCCCGCTGTTGCTCGCGGAGGCCCGCACCGGCAATCTCTCCTTCGAGCGGGTCCGCGACCTCACCGCGGCCAACCCCGCAGC
>CAZUWC010000139.1:0-5650 GCA_964623935.1 uncultured Halobacteriales archaeon | reverse complement strand
CCACCGCCCGCAGCGCCATCGCTTTCGACCCGGTACTGCTGGCCGACTTCGGTCTGCTCCTGGTACTGGAGGACGACCGAGACGGGGAAGGCGGCGGTCCGGTTGGGTTCCTCGCGGAGGTTGCGGTCGTTGTACCGGCTCACCGTCGACCGGAGTTCCTCGCGTGCGGCCCGGCCCTTCGGGGACGGCGCGTGCTGGATCGACTCGCCGCGGATCAGCAACTCGATGTCCCCGTCTTCGAGTTCCTCACGGCCGGCGTCCGGGCGGACGGCGAAGGTGTCGTCCTCGGCGACGACGCCGTGGAAGGGGCTCTCCTCGGTGACGCCGACGCGGTAGATCCCCTCGTCGAGGACGGCGCCGCCGCCGGCGGCCAGGGGCGCGACGACGGCCAGGAAGCCCATCGCCAGCACCGCGACCGCGGCGGTCCGCTTGTCGATCCCGCCGGCGTTCTTCGTGACCTCCCAGCGGGCGATGCGCAGCAGTTTTCGCGGCTGCACTGTCAGGCCTCCGGCCGGCGTCCCGACTCCGCGACGTTGAGGAAGACCTCCTCCAGACTGGACTCCTCGGTGCGGATGTCCACCACCTCGCCGCCGGCCTCGCGGGCGGCCTCGCGGGTCGCCTCGACGGCCCCCATGTCCTCGACGACACGGCGGTAGCGGCCGTTCTCGCGGACACTGTCGGGCACCTCGACGGTCGTGTACACGTGGTACTCGGTCTCGCCGTGCTCGGCCTGCAGCGTCTCGAGGTCGCCCTCGGCGACGATGGCGCCCTCGTTCATGATGGCCACCCGGTCACAGATCGACTCGACGTGAAAGAGGTTGTGCGCGCTGAAGACGATGGTCTTGCCCTCCGCCGCGAGGCCCTCGGTGAACTGGATGATGTAGTTGGTCGTCAGCGGGTCCAGTCCGCTCGCCGGTTCGTCGTAGATGAGCACCTCGGGGTCGTTGATCAGCGAGCGGGCGATGGCGACCTTGCGTTTCATCCCCTTGGACATGTCCCCGAGCTGGCGGTCCCGGTGTTCGAGGTCGAGTTCGTCCAGCGTGTCCTGGATGCGCCGGTCGGCCACCCCCTCCGGGACGTCGTACAGATCCGCGAAGAACTGCAGGTAGGTCCGGGGCGTCATCTCCTCGTAGAGGGGCGACTCCTCGGGGAGAAAGCCCAGCCGCCGGCGCATCTCGGTCTCGTCGGCGTCGTAGCCCGCGACGGTTGCCGAGCCACCTGTCGGTTCGAGCAGGCCGGCGAGCATCTTCAGCGTCGTCGTCTTGCCGGCCCCGTTTGGCCCGATGATCCCGAACACCTCTCCCCTGTCGACCGAGAAGGTACTCCCCTCGACGGCCGCGAAGTCGCCGTACTCCTTGCGGAGATCGCGCGCCTCGATCATTCGGCCGTCCGTAACGGAGCCCACAATGTATAGTTTGGCTCCCCATTTTTACGAACTGAAATCGTGGGTCCAGCATGGACGGCGACGTCGCCCTCGAACGCACGCCGAACGGCCGACGGCTCGTCGTGGCCCGCGAGATGGCCGCGGACCGGGAGGCCGCCTGGGACCTCCTGACCGACACCCACCGGTGGCCCGACTGGGGACCGTCGGTGCGTGGCGTCGAGTGCGACCGGCGATACATCGAGGCGGGCACGACCGGACGAGTGCGGGTGCCCGGTGGACTCCGCGTCCCCTTCGAGATTACCGCCTGTGCGCCCTACCGCTGGACCTGGCGCATCGCGCGGATCCCCGCAACCGGCCACCGCGTTGGCGCGCCCGCCGACGGGGACGCGACCGGGGGCTGTCGGGTGGCCTTCGAAGTGCCCGTGCTCGCGGCCGGGTACGCGCCGGTCTGTCTGCGGGCCCTGGAGCGGATCGAGTCGCTGCTGCGGTGACGAGGGGAGGGTGTTCACTCCGAGAGGACCGCGACAGCCGTGATCCCACCGCCGGCGAGCAGGCCGCCGAAGACGAAGGCGGCCGACCACGAGACGTTCTCGACGAGCCAGCCGACGGTGACCGGCGCGGCCAGCGAGCCGGCGATCGACAGCGTCATCAGCACCGCCAGGCTCGTGCCCCCCGACGCGGCGGCCGCGACCTCGTCGACGTAGACGTAGAAGACGCCGGTGCCGAGCTGTGACCCGACACCAGCGAGCAGGAGTCCCGCGGCGAAGCCGACCACAGTCGTGGCGACGCCCACCCCGAAGAGTGCCGGCACGACCAGCAGGAACGCGGCGACGATGACGGGGCGGCGACGACCGCCGATGCGGTCCGACAGCCAGCCACCGCCCGGCCGAGCGAGAACCCCCATCGCCGGCAACAGTGCCGAGAGGAACCCGGCAGTGCCGATATCCACGCCGACCACTTCCGTCGCGTAGGTCGGCATCCAGGAGTTGAACAGCACGAACAGCGAGTACGCACAGAAGCTACTGAGCGAGATCGCCAGCACCCGCCTGTCCCGCAGTGCGGTCACGAACCCCGACAGCGACAGCGCGGTGTCGTTCCGGATTGGGTCGGTGAGTGCCCAGCCGAACAGCGGGAGGCCACAGACGGTGACGAGTGCGTAGCCAGCCACGACGCCGCGCCACCCGAGAACCGCCTCCAGGGGTGGTCCGAGTGCCTGCGCGAGCGTGACGCCGACGGGCGCGCTCGTGACGAACAGGCTGGTCCCGAAGGCCCGCCGCTTTGGGGGCATCGCCTGGCTGACGATGTTGACGTTCGCCGTCCACAGGAACACCGCCGTCGTGCCGCCGACGAACCGGGTGACCAGAAACGCCGGATATGTGGGCGCGACCAGCGCCGATCCCGCGGCGACGAGGAACACGCCCACCCCCACGAGGACGAGCAGCCGGTTGTCGTACCGGTCCATCACGAAGCCGCTGGGAATCTGGAACAGGCCCCACGCGAGGAAGACGATACTGATCGCCACCCCCGCCGCGGTCTTGTCGATGTCGAAGGCTGCGACGAAGGGTGGCAGAATGCTCGCCGGCGCGAACAGGTAGGCATTGAATCCGGTCGCGAGCAGGAAACACCCGGCCAGCGCCACCCAGGGCCGTCGCACGGACGACGTGGAACTCACAGCCCCATCTCACGTGGAGGGGGATAAAATCACACCGATCGTCACTCACTCAGCCGGTCGACGTCGGCCAGTACCGCCGTCGCCGTCTCGGGGCCGCCGGCGCCGCGACCGGAGACGTTCAGCCGGCCGGCGTGCTCGGTTTCGAGCTGGACGATGTTGCGCGTCCCGGTGACCGCCAGGGCGCCGTAAGCGGGCACCAGCCGCGGGCCAACGCGCACCTCGCCCCCCGATACTTCGCCGATGAGCCTGATCGTGCGGCCGTCCTCGTTGGCGAGTTCGAGCGCGCTGCCGGGCAGGGACCTGATACCCTCGACGGCTGCGTCGTCGAGCGTGTACTCCCGGTCGCCCTCCCCCAGCACGTTCGCGAGGATGACACACTTCAGGGCCGCGTCGGTCCCCTCGACGTCGAAGGACGGATCGGCCTCCGCGACGCCCAGGTCCTGGGCCTCCGCGAGGACGTGCTCGTAGCCCAGCCCCTCCGCGGCCATCCGCGAGAGGACGAAGTTCGCGGTCCCGTTGAGGACTCCCCGGGCGGCGGTGATGCGACCGGGTCCGAAGTCGGCAATCGTCGAGAGGACGGGCATCGCGCCGCCAACGGTCGCCTCCATCAGGACCTGCCCGGCGCTGTCCCGTTCGAGTGCGCGCACGTCGGCGTACCGCTCGGCGACGGGGCCCTTGTTGGCGAGGACGACGTGGCGGTCCCGTTCGAGGGCCGCCCGCAGGTGCCCGAACCCGGGCTGGGCCTCGTCCAGCGTCGTCGGCGTCGCCTCCACGAGGACATCGTAGCTCCCCGCGAGCGCGTCGTCCGGGTCGGCGTCGCCGACGACTCCCTCCTGCTCTTTCCGGTCCAGGGCGGTTTCGACGTCGATACCGTCGGGGTCGACGGCCGCGCCCCGGGAGTCGGCCAGCGCGGTGACGGTGTGGCCGTACTCGCCGGCGAGTTCGGCGACCGACGAGCCCACGGCGCCGGCACCCAGGATGGCCAGTCTCACGCCCCATCACCCGCCGCCATCGGTTCGACGACGCGTATCCCTTTCTCCTCGGCGACCTCGCGGACGGTGGCGAGCACCGCCTCGGTCTCGCCGCGCTGTGCAGCCAGGCGCATCCGGGCGCTGGAGTCGCCGGTGTCCCCGTCCGGCGAGGACAGCGAGAGGTCCCGCACCGACGCGCCGGAGGCGTCCTCGATCCGGTCGAGGGTATCCGAGAGGTCGGTGTCGACGATGTGCCCGATCAGGACGACCGTCAGTTCCGTGCCGTAACGGTCGGCGCCGGCCTGGATGACGTTGATGCCCTCCTCGCGGAGCGCCTCGACGATGGCGTCGAACCGCTCGGGTGTGGCCTCCAGGTCCACCTCGACGGGGATGTGACCGCGGGGTGTGACGTTGCCCCGCTCGTGGAAGATCGACAGGAGGTTGCCGCCGTGGTCCGCGATGGGTTCCAGCGCCCGCAGGAGTTCGCCGGGCCTGTCGACCAGCTCCAGCCGGACCGTGTAGGCGCGCACCTCCTCCGTCGAATCACTCATCGACTCTCACCTCGGTAGGAGACTCGGAGGCACATTACCCGCCTCTCGGAGGGGCCACCATATGAATCCAGTCGTTCGGCTCCGGCTGCCCTTCACTCCAGGTCCTCGAAGAGTTCTCGTGCCCGGCGGTAGATCGGTGCCCCGAGCCAGTTGCGACTCGCCGCGAGTTCGTCGAGACACTCGCGTGCCTCCGTGGCCGTGAGCGCGTCCCGCTCGACGAGTGCCCGGAGCAGGATCGGGGAGATCGCGACGCGGGCGTCGGTCAGTTGCTGCAGTTCCGGGAGCGCCCGGAGGTCGTCGGTGACGAGAAACGCCGCATCGCGCTCGCGCGCCAGCACGACGCAGGTGGCCTCGCCGTCGTCGATCCGGGAGGTCTGGATACCCGGGTCGGCCGCCTCGTGGACTGTCAGGTCCTCGCGGTGAGCCAGTGCGCGTGTCGCCCCCCGGCCATGCACGTCGTCGAACTCGGCGGTCGTCTCCAGTTCCCCGACGACTTCCCGGGTGGTGTGGACGTCGTACTCCCGGAGTACCTCCTCGAACACGCCGGCGATTGCGACCGACACGAGTGCGCTCGTATCGAGAACGATCATTCCCCGAGCTGAGCCAGGTCCTGGGCCAACTGTTCACCCTCGTCCAGCAGCGCCTTCGACGCGCGCACCGATTCGGCGTCCTGTCGACCGACGAACGCCTGCAGGACGTCGAACCCGATCTCATCCTCCAGGTACAGTTCGACGACCTCCTCCCTGAACGCCGCCTCGCTCTCGAACCCGTCGAGGTACTCGCGGAGCGCCTCGGTGACGATCTCCGTCCGGTTCCTGTGTGTCACCTTCGCGGCGACGTCCGCCTTATCGACCAGTTCCTCCGGGATGCGGAAGTTGACTCTCGTCGTGCCCATCGGTGTTGTGTATGTACGTTGTACCCACAGGTGTATAAATGTGGCTGGTAGGCAACTCAGCGGTCGGTTTGTGGAAGCATCCGCCGAGCGGAGCGAGGCGGTTCACTGGATCGAGGCCGGAGGCCGAGATTCATACTGTCGGCTATAAGCCCGTGAGCAGTTTCGCCCCACCCGGGG
>CAZUWC010000138.1:0-5680 GCA_964623935.1 uncultured Halobacteriales archaeon | reverse complement strand
CGTGGTCCTCGTAGGCCTCGACGAGGCGGTAGATGACGTCGTGTTCGTAGAGGTCGACGTCCTCCTGGTCGGCGAGCCGGCGGGCGTCCTCGAGGACGTCGACGTTGAACGCGATGACGACGCGGTGTTTGGGGTCGTTGGCGGTCTCGGCGATGCGAACGTCACGCGGGGCGACGTCGCCGACCTCGGCGCGCATGATGGGGACCTCGGCCTCCGCCAGCGACCCGGCGAGTGCCTCCAGACTCCCCAGTGTGTCGGCCTTGACGGTGACGCCCTCCTCTTCGGTCGAGACTTCGATGCCGGCGAGTTCGCGTTCGACCGCCGCGACGACCTCCTCGACAGGGCGGTCCCGGACCACCCGGATCGGCGCGCCGGCCATGGCATCGTCGAGGTCCGGGGCCGCGATCTTGACGCCGTCCGCGGCGACCACCGAGTCGACCCTGTCGAACTCGTCGTCGGCCCTGATCTCGGCCAGTGGCCTGGGCTTCAACAGCGCGCGCACGTCGGTCACGATAGATTCGTCGATCCCCCCGACGACTATCCGGTCCTCGGCACGGACGGTGCCGTCGTAGACGATGGCGTCGACGGTCGTCCCGAACCCGCGGGTCTCGGTCACCTCCAGTACTGTGCCCGCGGCGGGGCCCGCGACGTCGACTTCCATCTCGGATTTGAGGTACCGCTGGGAGAGCCCCATCAGGACCGTCAGCAGGTCGGGCACGCCCTCGCCGGTCTCGGCCGAGACGGGGACGACGCCGACGTTCTGCTGGAAGTCCTGGACCCGCCAGTACATGTCCGCCGAGAAGTCGGCATCGGAGAGCTGGCCGATGATCTCGTAGAGCCGTTCGTTGAGGTCCGACTCCACGCGGTCGGCCTGTGACTCGATAGCGACTTTCGAGGGGCGGTCCGTCTCGGGCCGCCACCCGGGGACGGTGTCGATCTTGTTGGCCGCGACGACGAACGGCGTGGCCGTCCGCTTGAGGATGTCCACGGCCTCCTCGGTCTGTGGCTGGAAGCCGTCGTTGACGTCGACCACGAGGATGGCGATGTCCGCAAGCGCCCCGCCCCGCGAGCGCAGCGTCGAGAAGGAGTGGTGGCCTGGCGTGTCGATGAAGAGGAGGCCGGGCAGGTCGAAGTCGTCGGGGTCGACCAGTTCACCCGCGATATCGGAGATGACTTCGAGTGGGACGGCCGTCGAGCCGATGTGCTGGGTGATGGCCCCGGCCTCACCCTCGGTGACTGCCGAGCCCCTGATGCGGTCCAGCAGGCTGGTCTTGCCGTGGTCGACGTGTCCCAGTACCGCGACGATGGGCGTCCGTAGCGCCGCCCGCTCCCCGTTGTCTTCGGCCATCTGTGCTCACCCGAGAACTTGGTCGAATACACCCGCGCTCGCCATTTAAGCGCGTCGTATCCGTCCCGCCGCGACCTTACTGGTCCAGCCACTCGGGTGTCTCGACCGTCGTCTCGCCGAGGCGAGTGTGTGTGTACCGGTACGCGAGCGTGCCGTTGGTGTAGGTCACCGTCGTCTCGATGTCGCGCACCCGTCCGTCCGCGCTCACGGCCACACGACCCGACCCGGATCTGGCGATCCCGTAGGTCCGGGAGGCCGCGTTCGTGAACACGCCGCTGACGTTGTAGACGAAGACAGTGGTGCCGTCGCGCTGGACCGTGTCGGTCTGTTCCAGTTCGTACAGGAGCAGCTGGGACTTGAGCACCCGGGCGTCGGCCGCCTGGACCGCGCTCGGATACCCGATTTCGGTCTGGTTCCGAACCGATTGACTCCCGACGTCCCACTGGGTCAGTGTGCCCCCTGCGTAGAACACTTCCAGGCTGTTCGTCGGCGCGTCGATGCGGACGTTCATACGCCGTGCTGGCGGATTCAGCGCCACGTCGAGGCTGGTGTTCCTCCCCGGGGCGGCCTCCGATTCGATGACCCTGCTCTCGTAGGCGACGGTCGCGGACGGCCCTTCGAGTACGGCGCTGTAGTGGGACCGGAGCGCCGCGTTCGGGTCCTCGATCCCCGACTCCGACCAGCCCTCGGGGTGGGTCGGCTCCGTGGCGGGGGTGTCGGTCGGTGTCGGCGTCGCCTCCGGCGTCGGCGTCGGTGCGGGCGACTCGGTCGGTGTCGGCGTCGCCTCGCCCCCGGAGAGTCCCAGACACCCCGAGACGAGTAGCACCAGCACGACGGCCGCCACTGCTCCCTGTCGGCGCATACCCGACTTCGGAGAGTGGGCGTTATGACCCCTGTGTTTTGACTCACGACGACGGGCACCACCAGTCGACTCGAAGTACAGTGCTTAACTGTGCTCGCCGGCCTCCTCCTAGACGAATGGGATACGAGTACAGCGGCGACGCTCACACCGAACTCGTCGACTCCTATCGGAGGGACGAGTCCCCCTTCCCGACGGACACGACGCGTGAGTACCCCCGGCGCGATTCGCTCCGGGACGAACTCCCCCTCCTCAAGAAGCTCCTGTTCCCGCGGTGCTGGAACGCACTGGAGTTGCTGGACGACCCTGGCGAGGTGCAGACCCGCCTGACCGAACTCGGCGTCTGCATCCACAAGGGCGTCACGGCCTATTCGGATCGTGACCCGGAGGCCGCGACGGCGGTCGTCGACGGGACGCTCGACCGGTTGCCGGCGATTCGACGCGCTCTGAAGCAGGACGTCGAGGCCGCCTACAAGGGCGACCCCGCAGCGAAGAGTTACTGTGAGATCATCCGGTCGTATCCGGGGTTCCACGCCATCCTGACCCACCGGGTGGCACACGTCCTCTACGGGGCGGAGTGTTCCGAGTACGCCCGCGAACTCGCCGAGTACTCGAAGGTCGAAACCGGCATCGACATCCACCCGGGTGCGGAGATCGGCGCGTACTTCTTCGTCGACCACGGGACGGGTGTCGTCATCGGCGAGACGGCAACCGTCGGCGACTGGGTCCGGATCTACCAGAACGTCACGCTCGGGGCGCTGCACTTCGAGAAGGCGGAGGGCGAGGACCACATGCTGAAGAAGGGGTACAAGCGCCACCCCGACATCGGCGACCACGTCGTCATCGGCGCCGGCACCAACGTCCTCGGGCCGGTCGAGGTGGGTGACCACGTGAGCCTCGGTGCGAACTGCTGGGTGACCGACGACATCCCGGACGACACGAGCGTGTTCGTCGCCGACCACCCCGAACAGGAACGCAAATCCAACAGCTGACTGGCTCCGGAAGCCACGGACCGCATCGGCGCGTTCGACACGTAAGGTATTTATCCGAGATTCGGGTGGATACGCATGGGCGCCGGTAGCCTAGCGGACAAGGCACCAGGTTCCGGACCTGGAGACCGGGGGTTCGAATCCCTCCCGGCGCGTGTTTCTCCAGTGTCGAGGTGAGGAAAGGACCGCTCAGGGTGACTCGTCGGTCTCCAGCGTGAAACTGGTCGTCGGGTAGGCAGTACAGGTCAGACAGTAGCCACGCTCCATCTCCTCGTCGTTGAGCGTGTCGTTCTGGCTGTGCTGGATGTACTCCTCGGCGGGACCCTCCTCGATGTGGCCCGAACAGGAGAGACACTGTCCCTCCCGGCAGGCGTATGGCAGGTCCCAGCCCTGCTCCTCGCCGGCCTCGAGGATGTTCTCGTTGTTGGCGATTTCGATTGTCGTGCCCTGTTTGGCGAACTCGATCTCGTAGACCTCGATCTCGTCGTCGGCGATCGCGTCGGGGTCGAACCCCTCGTCTTCCCCGTCCTCGCCCTCTGCGAGTTCGCCCTCCGCGCCGGCACCGATCGCGCCCGCGGCGCCGCCACCGCCGATCGAGCGGTTCATCGGCTCGGGGAACTCCGTCTCGGGGACCGCCTTCGCGCGCTGTTCGAGCACCTCCTGTGAGATATCCTCGGCCGGTTCCCAGCCCGACCCCTCGGCGTAGTGGACGACCACCACGAGAACCGTCAGCACGAACGCGCCGAGGACTGCGGACTGGGTCAGGTCCACCACACCGGCAAACCAGGAGACGATGAACCCGAGCCACAGCAACAACGCAACGCCGATGGCGATGGCGTCTCGGTTCATGTGGATGGCTATAGCGCACCGGTTTAATTAACTGTTGTTTCCGCCATGTTCGGTCCCGCGGACGCCGGCCCGGTCGGGATTAGAGCATCTCCTCGACGGCGTTCCACCGCTTGTCGTCGTAGGTCCGCTGGCGGCCCGTGTCGAACTCGCGTTCGATGCGCCGACGGAGGGTGCGCTTGCCCTCGCGGTCGATGCGTGCCAGTTCGTCGGCCTTCCCGACCGGGAGTGGCGGCCCGCGCTCGCCCGCAATCTCCGAGAGCAGGTGGCGGGTCAGGTCGGCCCGCAGGTCGGGGTCGGCGGTGAACGCGTGTGGGGCCTCGACGCGGTAGATGAGGTCGTCGCGCGGGTCGTAGACGACGAAGAAGGTGACCTCGTAGGCTGCGGCCTCAAGGGACCGCTCGCACTCGACGGCCGGAGAGTCGCCCGCGAGCATCCCGTCGGTCCCGGCCCGGGAGCGAAACCAGTTCGTGAACGTCAGCGCGTCCGTCCTGGGATCACCTTCCTCGTCGAGGCGCTCGAGCACGCGACGGAAGAAGGCCGCGTCGTCGACCCAGGGGGCGCCCAGTTTCTCCCGGAGGGTGCGCGTGATGGCCTTCGACGCGCTGTTCTTGACGAAACCGACGAGCGGCACGTCGCGCTCGACGAACGTCTCGACCAGTTCGAGGTAGTTCGCAACCACGTCCCGGGGTTGTTCCTCGTCGGTCAGCAGCCGACGAAGTTCGGGGTCGCGCTCGCCCCACTTCAGCAGTCCAGTGGGATAGATGGGGCCATCGAGGACGAGCAGGTCCTCGACCACCGCGGCCTGGTCGAGTGCGTGTTCGCTCTCGGCGAGGTACAGCGCGAGCGCGTGGACGACCGTCTGTTCGTAGCGGTCCACGCGGGGGGCGTGCAGGACCCGCCGGCGGGCGTAGCCCTCGTCGTCCATGCGCCAGTCGGCGTCGTTGACGTCCACGCTGGGATCGTTCGTGTGGACCGTCATCACGATGGTCCGGGCCCGGTGTAGTTCGATGTCGGAGGGCACCGCGGCCATGGCGGCCTGGGAGACGTCCAGCACCAGCCCGTTCTTGAACGTCGTGGGGTTGATGGTGCCCGCGTCGAGGCCGTGCTGGGTGTCGAACGGCGAGGGTTCGAGCGCGATGTCCTCGATGGGTACCTCGTGGCGCTGGACGCCGTCGAGGGGTTCGAGAACGACCTCGCCGTCGCCGTAGAGGGGGTCGAGAAACTCCGCCCAGGCGCGTTCCGCGACTTTCCCGTGGTCGGTCTCGTCGACGCTCTCGGTGACCCGGGTAGCCAGTCGGGCGATACCGTCGACGTGGACCGGGTCGAGTGTCATGGGTGGCTATTCGCGCCTCGGGAGAAAAGTGTGGGGGCCGGCGACTCGAAACCGCTCTCCCGTCGTGGGCGTGTCCGAGGGAACTGTGGCCGCCACGACAGCCAGAAAGCCCCCGCTGGCGTCGCTCGCGGGACCACACCTGTGCTCCTCGCTCGCAGTGCTCGCTGCGCTCGCGGGAACTCCACGAGAGTCGCGACAGCGCGCGCCACGCACGGCCGGGAGCGAGTGTCCGAGCACTGCGAGGACCGAGCGACCCGGGGAAGGGCAGGCCTGCCGTCGGCGGGGTGGGACCGAAAGGGGCC
>CAZUWC010000137.1:0-5700 GCA_964623935.1 uncultured Halobacteriales archaeon | reverse complement strand
TCTCCGGCGAGTACGCGATGTTGCACGCGGCCGCCGAGAAGGGCTGGCTCGACCTGGAGGAGGTCGCCCACGAGTCGCTGGTCTCGATCAAACGGGCCGGCGCCGACCTCATCCTCACCTACTTCGCCGAGGACCTGGCCGACCGACTGTAGTTACGCCAGCGGGAGACGCGCGCCGACCCGCGTCTCGCCGCCGCGGCGGTCGTAGGTGAGGCGGCCGCCGTACCCCTCGACGATCCACTTGGCCAGCCACAGTCCCAGCCCGCTCCCGTGGGAGAGTTGCGAGATGGGCTGGTCGTCGAAGACGGCTGACCGCTCGTACTCGGGGATACCGGGGCCGTCGTCGGCCACCGTCACCACCGCTTCGCTGTCCGTCCTCGCGAGCGTGACACACACGACCGTCCCGGGGCCCTGGAGGCCGTGTTCGACGGCGTTCTCCAGCAGTGCGTCCAGTGCCGTATCCAGCCTGTGGTCGGCGGTCACCGTACACGTCGCCGGGATTTCCCACTCGAGGGAGCCGGGCCACTCCCGGCGGTACCGCGCGACCAGTCCCTGCAACACGTCGGCGAGGTCGACCGGGCCGGCAGCGACGCCTTCGCCCCCGAGGACGTCCTCGACACGACCCGCGGCCCGGCTCAGTTCCTCGAGGTTCGCGACGACGTCCCGGACACGCTCGACGTGGTCCCGGACGGCCGTCTCGTCGGTCGCCGCGAGCAGGCGGTCGGTTTCGGCGAGGATCTGTGTCAGGTCGTTCCGGAGGTTGTGGCGCAACACGCGGTGGAGCACCTCGTGGTGGCGCTCCCGGCGGCGCCGGTCGGTGACGTCCGTGTAGATCGCCAGCCCGTGACTGCGCCCGTCGCGTTCGAACGGGACGCCCCGATAGAGGAACTCCCGGACCCCCGAGGCGGTCTGCCGGGTGACCGTCGCCCAGTTGACCTCGCCCCGTGCGGTCCGTGCGTCGAAAGACGCTGCCTCGCTCGCGTGGTCGTCCGGGACGATGAACTCGTTGAGCGACTCGCCCACGATCTCCCCGCGGTCGTAGCCGAACACGTCGACGAACGCGGGGTTGACCGCCCGGACGACCGGCGTGTGTCCCACCAGTTCGATCTCGACGACGGCGTCCTCGCTGAGCTCGAACAACAGCCCGTAGCGGTCAGTGTCCGACATCCGGTCCCTCTCCCCTGTTTCGCTCCCGTTTCCGTCCGGTCATCACACGGGGTATCGACACGCCGCCACCCTCTTAAACCGGGGCGCACGTGGCAAATATTCCGCCGCGCGCGCGACCGGTTCCCGCCGCTCACGGCGTGCCCGACCACCCGACCCCACCCTACATCCGTCCAACTATCTACGGACAAACGTCCGTTCACTGGACGATTTACAACCTTATATCGGTAATATACCTTCGAATTTCGGACGCGTGTCGACATATCCTTTCATATCTCGGGCATTGTAAAGCAAACCCTTATATGGGTCCGTTCCGGAACGATTTCCCGTACGTGACAAAACGAACTCGCAGGTAATTCGGAAAAAAGTGGACAAGCACTAAAACATCGAGGCAAACGAAACACAGAACACATGGACGTACTACTGCAGATCGACACCGCGACGCTAGCAGAGAGCATCAACAACACGTGGATACTGGTCGTGTCGTTCCTGATCTTCTTCATGCACGCGGGCTTCGCGATGCTGGAGGCGGGTCAGGTGCGCTCGAAGAACGTGGCAAACCAGCTGACGAAGAACCTGCTGACCTGGAGCGTCGGCGTGACAGTCTTCTTCCTGATCGGCGCCGGCGTCTCCAGCCTGGTCGGCGGTGGCGGATTCGCCGCGCCGTGGATGGGAGGCCCCGAGGGCTACGTCGGCTGGCTGTACGGCGCGGTCTTCGCGATGACAGCGGCGACGATCGTCTCCGGGGCCGTGGCCGGCCGCGCGAAGCTCCGGGCGTACGTGACCTACACGTTCCTGCTCGCGGCGATCATCTACCCCGTCGTGACGGGCATCACGTGGGCCGGCGCCTACATCGAGTTCGGCGGCGCCGCATTCCACGACTTCGCGGGCGGGACGATCGTCCACGCCATGGGCGGCATCGCCGGGCTGACCGCGGCGTGGGTACTGGGCCCGCGGATGGGTCGCTACGACGAGGACGGCAACGCCAACGTCATCCCCGGTCACTCGATGACCTTCGCCGTGCTCGGGACGCTGATCCTCGCGTTCGGCTGGTACGGCTTCAACGTCGGCACCGCCGCCATCTGGAGTCCCGGCGACGGCGTCTTCGAACTCGCCACGCTGGGCCGGGTCGCGATGGGCACCACCATCGCCATGGGCTCGGGCGCGATGGGTGCCGGACTGGTCGCCTGGCTGAAAACGAGCAAGGTCGACACTCTCTACGTTGCAAACGGCCTGCTCGCGGGCCTGGTCGGGATCACCGCCATCCCAGACACGACGGTCTGGTGGGGCGCGTTCCTCGTCGGCGGGCTGGCCGGGGCGCAACTCCCCATCGTCTTCGAGCTGACCGAGAAGGTCGGCATCGACGACGTGTGTGCAGTCTTCCCGGTCCACGGCAGCGCGGGCATCCTCGGGACGCTCGCGTTCCCGTTCGTGGCCGCGCCGGGCGTCGTCGACTCCGTCGCTTCGGCGTTCGTCGCGCAGTTGGTCGGCGTGGTCGTCATCGCCGCCTGGACGGTCGTGGCGACGGCGGCGGTGTGGTACGCCCTGAAGGCGATCGGACAGGCCCGTGTCACGCCCGAGCACGAGCAGGAGGGGCTGGATCTGAGCGAGCACGGCGTCGAGACCTATCCCGAGTTCGGTGGCGACCGCGACACCGTCGTCGCCGACGGCGGCGCCTCGTACTCGATGGCCGACGAATCGGGAGTGATGGAGGATGACTGACCGCGAAATCGAGATGGTCATCGCCTACATCCGGCCGGACAAACTGAGCGACGTCAAGCAGGGCCTGGCCGAGGCCGGCGCCCCCTCGCTGACGGTGACGAACGTCTCCGGGCGGGGCTCACAGCCCTCGAAGACCGGCCAGTGGCGCGGCGAGGAGTACGTCGTCGACCTCCACCAGAAGGTCAAGGTCGAGTGTGTCGTCGCGGACGTCTCCGCCGAGGACGTCGTCGACGCCATCGAGGAGTCGGCCCACACCGGCGAACCCGGCGACGGGAAAATCTTCGTGACGCCCGTCGACAAGGCGGTCCAGATCCGCACCGGCAAGCGCGGTCCCGACGCGGTGTAGTCAGCGGGCCGTCGGTTTTCTTCGCGTTTCAGTTCCCGCGACTTCCTCGCCATCAGAGCCGTTCCTCGCCAGTGAAGGTGACCCGCGCGTCGTCGGCGGTCACGACGACCTCGACGGTGATCCACCGGTCTGCGTCCCTGACCGCGTCGGCGTCGCGCACGCCCCACCGGACCTGCCGTGTCAGGGTGACGGACGCCTCGCCCCCCAGGAAGCCGACGCGTTCGACGTCCGACCACAGGCGTGCGTCCTCGTCGGTGGTCTGCCCGGCGTAGACGCGGGCGTGGATGGTGACGTTCGTCGCCGCACGAGAGCGGCGGTTCGTGAGCTGTGCCGTGACGGCGCCGCAGTTCGGGCCACACCGCTCGGTCTCGACGACATCGAGCCCGAAGTACTCCTGGCCCGCGGGCTCGGCCTCGAAGTCGACGTCGCCGCCGAACGTGGCGATCGACCCGGGGCCGAGAAAGTAGAGGCCAACCACGGCCAGGAGGACCAGGAGCGTGACCCACCGCATCGATGCTCCGTACGGGAGCGAGCCGCATAAAACCGGGACACGTACGGTGTTTACCGCTCGCATCTCGTTCGCGTATTCCCGTCGAATACTGGCCTGACGGAACTCTCTTGTCGACTGTGGATGATATGGCGGTATGGAGACAGTTGACCTCGACTATATCGACCGATGTATCCTGTACTCGCTTCAGGCGGACGCGAGACGGATGTCCGCGAGCACGATCGCCGAGCGACTCGACGTGTCGGCACGGACGGTGAGAAACCGGATCGACCGACTCGAGGAGTCCGGTGTGATCAACGGGTACCGCCTGGACGTAAATTACGAGATTACGGGCTATCAGTTACACACGCTGGTGGTCTGTACGGCACCGATCGAAGGCCGAGAGGACATCGCGAAAGCAGCAGCGGACGTCCCGGGCGTCATCAACGTGAGGGAGATCATGACTGGTGACCAGAACTTGCTGGTGGAGGTGGTCGGCACCGACGGAGACGACCTCAGTCGGATCACGAGTGACCTCGACGACCTCGGGTTGCACATCAACGACGAGGACATCATTCGCAACGAATACGACAGCCAATTTCACGAGTTCGATCGCTGTGGCCGATCGTCCCAATCGACATCGGAGTGAGTCCCTGGCCCAGTTCGGCGTGCGGTAGTGTGTTCTCTTTTCGCAACTTGATGAATATATATTTCTAGATCAGAAATATATCGACGCTCTTATTCTGCTACGGAATATATCTGCAGATGCCCCCGGATATCAGAAGCACCTCATGAATACGAGTCGCCGGACTCCACGTGATAATCCCGTTCGAGCGGCACAGAACGTCCTCGTCGCTGGCATCTCGAATTCGTGACCGGATGGATACGTGGCCGATACGAATTGAACCAGTCGGTGGGTGGCGGAGACTGTCCCGTGTCGAGTGCGAATCACTGAGGACCGACTGTAATGTCAAAGGACCTCGAACGCGACCTGGGACTGCCTGCCGTCATGGCCATCAGCATCGGCGCAATGGTGGGCAGCGGTATCTTCATTCTTCCGGGCTTGGCGATGAAAATGGCTGGGCCGGCAGTCGTATTCGCGTACTTCCTCGCCGGCGTGTTGGTGTTGCCTGCGGCACTGAGCAAGTCGGAGATGGCGACGGCGATGCCCGAGGCCGGCGGGACGTACCTCTATATCGAGCGGGCGATGGGGCCGCTGTTCGGGACGATAGCCGGCGTCGGGACGTGGTTCTCGCTGACGTTCAAGGGGGCGCTGGCGCTCGTCGGCGGCGCACCGTACCTGGTGTTGCTGTTCGACCTGCCGGTCACCCCCGTCGCGCTGACCGTCGCAGTGTTGCTGATCGTCCTGAACATCGTCGGCGCGAAACAGACCGGCCGGATGCAGATTGCCATCGTCGCCGTCATGCTGGCGGTGATGGTCTGGTTCATCGTGGCGGGGACGCCGAACGTCGAGACTGCCCGCTTCGAGGGCTTTTTCGACAGTGGGATCAACGGCATCCTCGGCGCGACCGGGTTCGTCTTCGTCTCCTATGCCGGCGTCACGAAGGTCGCCAGCGTCGCCGAGGAAGTCGAGAACCCCGACAGAAACCTCCCGCTGGGTATTCTCGGCTCGCTCGTCGTTACTGCCGGCATCTACGTCGCTATCGTGACGGTGATGGTCGGCGTGGCCGACCGAGTCGCACTTACCGACACGGAGACCCCGATGCAGATCGCAGCCGAGAACGCGCTGCCCGCACTCGGTGTCGGCGCTGTCGTCATTGCAGCGTTGCTCGCGCTGATCAGCACCGCCAACGCGGGCATCCTCTCCTCCTCGCGGTATCCCTTCGCGATGAGCCGCGACGGGCTCGCCCCCGACATCTTCGAGGACGTCAGCGACCGCTTCGAGACGCCGGTCAACGCGATCACCATCACCGGCGGGGTGTTGCTCGTCCTCATCGCGTTCGTCCCCATCGACGACATCG
>CAZUWC010000136.1:0-5729 GCA_964623935.1 uncultured Halobacteriales archaeon | reverse complement strand
GTATCAGTAGTCGGCCCACTCGTCGGCAAGCAGGCCGTAGCGGTGGATGTCGACGAACTCGCCGTCGACGAACGCCTCCGCACGGAAGCGTCCCTCCTCGGTGAACCCGACCTTCTCCAGGACCCGCCGTGAAGCCGGGTTCGTCTCGTAGGCTCTGGCGGTCACCTTGTTGTACCGGCGCTCCTCGAAGGCGTACCCGCAGAGTTCGCGGACGGCGTCGGTCGCGTAGCCGTTGTCCCAGTGGTCGGGGTGGATCATGTAGCCTGCTTCGACCAGTCCCCACGACTCCACGGGGTCGTTGAGACCGCAGATTCCGGCGGGCGTCCCGTCGTCACAGACCAGGAAGTGAAAGCCGTCGACCTCGTCCAGCGACTCGACCCACGCGCGCTCCTGGTCGCGGTTCAGGGGATCGGACCGGAAGATGTGCGGACGGACCGCTGGATGGTTGACGACATCCTGGAGGAACTCGACGTCCTCCTCCTCGACAGTTCGTAACTCGACGGTCTCGCCCTCGCGGAACACTGGCCCGGGCATGTCCTCACCTTCAGTCCCCTCACACGAGCGGTGCCACGAGCTCGCGGCCGGCGTCGAGCAGTTCCGCGACGCGCCCGTCGCTGTCGGCCTCCGCGTAGACGCGCAGTTTCGGTTCCGTTCCCGAGGGCCGGACGAGCAGCCAGGCCCCGTCCTCCAGGACCACCTTGAAGCCGTCGACCGTGTTCACGTCCGCGACGTCCACTCCTGCGATGGCGTCGGGCAGTTCCGTCTCCAGGTCCGCCAGCACCGCTGCCTTGCGGTCCTCGGGGCAGTCGACGCCGATCCGGTCCTGGACGACCTCGCCGTGGGCCGCAACGATGTCGTCGATACGCTCGTCGAGGGGGCGTTCGGCCTCCGCGGCCGCCGTGAGCAGTGCCAGGAGGACGCCGTCCTTGTTGTGGAGGTGTGCGGTCACGCCGTAGCCGCCGCTCTCCTCGCCGCCACACAGCGCGTCGTGTTCGCCCATCGCCTCGGCGACCCACTTGAACCCGACCGCGGTCTCGTGGACCGACCCGCCGTGGGCCGCGGCGACGCGGTCGACGAGGCTGCTCGTCGAAACCGTCCGGACGACGTCGCCCTCGCCGGATTCGAGGAGGAACTCGTAGAGGACCGTCAGGTAGACGTTCGGGTCGAGGAAGCCACGCTCGGGCGTCACCACGCCCAGGCGGTCGGCGTCGCCGTCGTTGACGAACCCGATGGCGGCGTCGCCGCCGGTGACGCGCTCGACGGCCTCCGCGGCGCGCTCGGGGACCGGTTCGGGGGGCGTTCCGCCGAACTCTGTGTCCCGGTTGCAGCGGAGTCGGTCGACGTCGGCGCCGCCCCGCCTGAGGAGCGCGTCGGTGACACCCCGGCCGCTGCCGTGCATCGCGTCGTAGACCACGGGCAGGCCACCCAGGTCGGTGTCGACGAATTCGACTGCGTGGTCGCTGAACGGCGTCACCAGGTCTTGCTCGCTGACCGACCCTGCTTCGGCGTCGGGGTCAGGGTCTGGGGCCGCGAGGCGTGCCTCCAGTCCGTCGGTCACCGCCGGGAGGGCCGGCGTGCCGTCCGCGGGCAGGAACTTCACGCCGTTGTACTCGGGAGGGTTGTGGGAGGCCGTGATCATCAGGCCACCGGCGTACTCGCCGTCGGCGACGGTCCAGGCCAGCACCGGCGTCGGACAGTCCCGTTCGGCGAGGGTGACGTCGCGGCCGTTCGCAGCCAGAACGCGGACGAGTTCCTCGGCGAACCCCCGCGAGGTGGCGCGTGCGTCGTAGCCGACGGCGACCGGTCCCGCCCGTCCCTCGTCGTCCAGGTGAGTCGCAACGGCCTGGCCGACCATCCGCACGCGTTCGACCGTGAACTCCGAGAGGGTCGTCCGCCAGCCGTCGGTGCCGAACTCGATCACGTCGTCCCCCGTCTGGTTCATGCCACACTCTGTGCGGCCGGACCATTAAAAACCCCTGGCGCACTGTCCGTGGTTGGAAAAGCCAGGCGGGTGGGTCCGCAGTTCCTACACCATCATACTTCTCGGGCGCGCTGTCTCGCAACCTCGGCGATTCCGGCGTTGGCAGAGCAACTCGGGCAGGCGTAGACGCGGCCGCGCTCGTCGGCGAAGACGCGCGCAAACCGGTCGGAGACGTGCGCACCGCAGTGTTTGCACTCGGGCATTGTGTGTTCGGCCGGCCTCGCTCTGCCGGCAGTATACCTACGAGTGGATACCCGAATACGGTTGTGCCCAATATATTTGGTATAGTGATTGCTGTAAGTCATTGCCGGATCGACCGAACGCAATCGTGCGGTCGTACCGGTAAACAGTTACAGCAATCACTATATCCACGCGGCCCCGCGCAGAGCCCGCTCACCGGGCGAGGAGTGACTCCTTTTCGGGGCGGTCGAGTTGCTTGATTTCGTGTTCGCGACTCATCGCCGTGCCCCGAGAATCGAAAGCCTCGATATGGACCAGTTCGAGCGGCGTCCGGCCACGGGTGTACTTCGCTCCGTCGCCCTCGGCGTGCTCGCGGAGTCGCCGGCCCACGTCCGTGGTGTACCCCGTGTACAGCGTTCCGTCGCCACACCGTAGAACGTAGACGAAGTGGCCCGCATCCTCCGGGATGTCGACGGCGAGGGACACCTCGGGGTGCTCATCCATCGAGTGACTCCCGGTCCCCATCGGGTTCCTCGGCCCGTACTGCGTCGACTCCACGCGCGAGGAGTCCGGCCTGTGCGCCCGCGGTGAACCCGGCGTCGACGTTCACCACCGTCAGCGCGGTACAGGACTGGAGCATCCCCGCGAGCGCGGCCTCGCCGTCGCCGCCGTGACCGTACCCCGTCGAGACGGGGAGCCCGATAACGGGGACGTCGACGAGGCCCGCGACCACCGTCGGGAGGGCTCCCTCCCTGCCGGCCGCGACGACCAGGACGTCGTGGGCACGGAGGTCCGCGAGACGGTCGGTCAGCCGCGTGATTGCGGCGACGCCGACGTCGTCGACACGGGAGACCGACGCACCCATCTCGCCGGCCACTACCGCCGCCTCGGTCGCCGGGACCGCGTCGGCCGTCCCGGCGGTCACGACGCCCACCGACGCCTCGAGGTCCGGCGGGTCGAACGGCCGAGCGTGTGCGACGAGGACGCCCGCACGGTGGTGTTCCTCGACCGACGCCTCCGGGTGGACCCCGTCGAGTCGCTCCCGGACGGCTTCAGCCTGACTCTCGTCGAGTCGTGTGACGATGGCCCGACCGGTCGTCTCGACACTCGTGGTGACGAGGTCCGCCACCTCTCCGGCCGTCTTGCCGGCCCCCAGCACCGCCTCGGGGACGCCGCTCCGGTCCTCGCGGGCGGCGTCGAACCGGCCCGCCTCGGTCGTGGCGTACCCACGGAGGCGCGCCTCGGCCTTCTCTGGACTCAGTTCCCCCGCGGCGACCGCTTCGAGGATGTCTCGCATAGTGGCGCATACGCGCCGGATCCACTCCTGTGTATCGGTCCCCCGCGACACTCAAACCCCCGTTATCGCCGTCGAGAGCGCCCGGAAACGGGAAAGCTTTTACCCTGGCCTATGGAATCACTGCGTGTATGGCAGACCTCATCGTCAAGGCAGCCGTGAAGGAAAAGCTCGATGACATGAACGTCGCGTCGGACTTCTACGGGGCACTCGACGACGAAGTCGAGGAGTTCCTCGAGGAGGCCGCACGACGTGCCGAGCAGAACGACCGCAAGACAGTCCAGCCCCGCGACCTGTAGGGTTTCCTGGGCGTCGGGTGCCTACAACTTCTGGACGTCTACGCCCGACTCCCGGCCCACGTGTATCTCGTCTCCCAGGCCCACGAACAGTCCGTGCTCGACGACGCCGGGCAGGACCGACAGCGCCCGGGCCCGCTCTCCCGGGTCCGGAATGGTGCCGAAATCGCAGTCGAGAACGAGGTTGCCGTTGTCGGTCACGACCGGGCCGTCCTTGCGCCGGGCAGCCCTGAGTGTCGGTTCGCCGCCCTCCTCGCGGATCGCCTCGGCGACGGGTCGGCGCGCGTCCGGTAGCACTTCGACCGGCACCGCCACGTCCAGCGTCTCGGCCGCCTTTGTCGGGTCGACGACAACGAGGAAGCGGTCGGCGGCCGCGTCGACGACCTTCTCGCGGGCGTGCGCCGCGCCCCCGCCCTTGATCAGGTGGCCGCCGGCGACCTGGTCGGCGCCGTCGATGGCGACATCTGGTGTCGCCTCCTCCAGCGAAGTCAGCGGAACCGCCGCCTCGATGGCGCGCTCGCGGGCCTGGAAGGACGTCGGAATCCCCTCGATGTCCAGCCCGGCGTCGACGCGCCGGCCGAGTTCGCGGATGGCGTGGGCCGCGGTCGAACCCGTCCCGAGCCCGACGACTGCGCCGTCCTCGACGGCCGCCGCGGCGCTCTCGCCCGCACGGCGTTTCGCGGCCTCCCGTTCGCTCTCGTCCATACTCCCGGACTCGCCGGCCACCCGCAAAAGCCCCCCGGAACGAAAGATTCTGGGCCGTCCGCTGCCAGGCACGGCTATGTCCACCGGCGTCGAAACTCCAGACGGGGACCAGCCCTGCGAGTACTGCGGGTCGCGCATCTTCGCACACGACCCGATCTGTGTCCGAGACTGCACCGCCGACTGTGGGTCGCCGGCGTACTTCTGTAACTACGCCTGCCTGTCGGCCCACATCGACGAGTCGGAACTCAGAGCAGGGAACGCCTGCGAGTGGTCCCCCGAGTGATGTTCGGCACGAGCGGCATCCGTGGCCCCGTCGGCGAGGAAGTGACGGCCGCCCTCGCGCTCTCGGTGGGGCGGGCGCTGGGCGTCGACACGGACCGCGTCGTCGTGGGACGGGACCCCCGCGAGAGCGGAACCCTCCTCACGGACGCCCTCGCGGCAGGACTGTGCGAGTCCGGGACGGACGTCTTCGATGTGGGCGTGGCGGCGACGCCAACTATCGCCCGCGGCGTCGGGTGGGCCGACGCTGACGCCGGCGTCGCGGTCACCGCGTCCCACAACCCGCCGCCCGACAACGGCCTCAAACTCTGGCAGCCCAGTGGCCAGGCCTTCGACGCGGACTTGCGCGAGCAGGTCGCCGACCGCGTTCGCGCGGACGCCGCGGACCTGGTCAACTGGGACGGCCTCGGCGAACGTCTCGCCCGGGACATGCACGAGCGCCACCGGGAAGCGGTGGTCGACGCAGTCGACGTCGAGGGTGACCTGCAGGTGGTCGTCGACGTCGGCAACGGCGCCGGCGGGGTCACGGCCGAGGCGCTCCAGGAGTTGGGCTGTGCGGTCCAGACGCTGAACGCCACGCCCGACGGAACGTTTCCGGGCCGGCCGAGCGAACCGACCGCACAGAACTGCCAGTCACTCGCCGCGGTCGTCGGGAACTCCGACGCCGACCTGGGGGTCGCACACGACGGCGACGCCGACAGGATGCGGGGCGTCACGGCCGACGGCGAGTTCCTCTCGGGTGATGTCCTGCTCGCGCTGTTCGGGCGCGCGGCGGCCACGAGTGGCGACCGGGTGGCCGTCCCCGTGGACACCAGCCTGGCAGTCGAGGACGCCCTCGCGGCGGCGGGAATCGAGACGACGCGCACGCCAGTCGGTGACGTTTTCGTGGCAGAGGCTGCCGCCGAACCGGGCGTGGCCTTCGGTGGCGAACCGAGCGGTGCGTGGATCTGGCCCGAGGAAACACTGTGTCCCGACGGCCCGCTGGCGGCCTGCA
>CAZUWC010000135.1:0-5740 GCA_964623935.1 uncultured Halobacteriales archaeon | reverse complement strand
AGTTCGAGCATCGCCTTGCAGACGGCGTCGCCGCTGGCC
This sequence comes from uncultured Halobacteriales archaeon, assembly GCA_964623935.1. Lineage (GTDB taxonomy): Archaea > Halobacteriota > Halobacteria > Halobacteriales > Haloarculaceae > SW-9-67-25. The sequence continues at coordinate 5,701 of CAZUWC010000135.1, read as the reverse complement.
TCGACGACCAGCTCCATCTCCGCGCGCAGTTCGTCGTCCATCCCGGATTTCAGGTAGCCGACGTTGGGCATCACGTCGACCTGTTCGGCGCCGGCGGCGACGGCGTCCCTGACCGCGGTGGCCTTGGCGAGACGGCCGTCCCCACCCATCGGGAAGCCAGCGGCCGAGCAGACGGCGACGTCGGTTCCCGCGAGCTTGTCCCTGGCGAAGGGCACCCAGCACGGGAGCACCATCGCGCCGTCGAAACCGTGCTCGCGACACTCCGCACAGAGGTCGCGGATCCGGTCGCGGTCCGCGGTCGGGCGCACCTCGGTGTGCTGGATGGCCCCCGCGATTTCCTCGGTTGTCCGGTCCATGGCCCAATCTCCGGGGCCGCCGGGATAAAACCTAAGCGCGCGGGCCGGGAGAGACGCGCATGGCCGAACGGCGCGTCATCATCGACACCGACACCGCGGGCGACGACTCGCAGGCCATCGTCCTGGCGGCGCTGGCCGACCGAATCGAGATCGAGGCCCTGACGATCGCGGCCGGCAACGTCGGCTTCGAGGAGGAGGTCAGGAACGCCAAGTACTCGCTGCAACTGGCCGACAGCGGGGACGTCCCCGTCTACGAGGGGGCGCGCTCGCCACTGCTGAAAGACCACGAAACGGCCGAGTACGTCCACGGCGAGGGCGGCCTCGGCGGCGAACTCGACCCCGACGTTGACATCCCCTCCGCCGAGGGGTTCGCACCGGATGCCATCGTCGAACTGGCCCGCGACCACCCGGGGGAGTTGACGCTGCTGTGCATCGCACCCCTGACGAACGTCGCGCTCGCCCTCCAGCGCGAACCCGACCTGAACGACCTCCTCGACTCGGTGTGGGTGATGGGCGGGAACGTCAACTGCCTGGGCAACGTCACGCCGGCCGCGGAGTACAACTTCTGGGTCGACCCCGAGGCGGCGAAACTGGTCGTGCGCGAACTCGACGTGACGCTGGTCGACTGGGGGGTGACCGTCCGGGACTCGACGTTCGGGACCGAGACGCTCGAACGCATCGCGGACGCCGCCGACGAGTCGCGCTTCGCCGAGTTCTACACGGCCATCGCCCGGTCGGTCCGCGAGTTCAATCGCGAGCGCTTCGGCGAGGACGCGACCACCCAGCCCGACTCGCTGGTGAGCGGGCTGTTGATCGACGCCGGGCTGATCGAACGCGAGGGGACCTACCACGTCGACGTCGACGAACGCGAGGGGCTGACCCGCGGGTACACCCTCGTGGACGAACTCGGCGTGACCGACGGCGAGGCCGACACGCGCGTCGTCGAGTCCGTCGACGCCGAGGGGTTCCGGCAGTTGTTCCTCGACGCGCTCGTCCACGGCGACCCGGAGCGGTCCCTGGAGTGACTTACCGGCCGAGGATGCTGCCGTCGGCGTACTTGCGCTCGTACTCCTCCCGCGATGCCCGGATAGACCCCCGAGCAACGCGCACACACGCGGACGCGCCGGCCGAAGACGACGGGGGCATAACACCGGTGCCGCTCGGCGGGGACGTGGTGGGACAGCAGGTACGGTGCCGCCGCGGCCAGTCCGGCCCGCAGTTCTGCGCTGATGCCCATCGTAGTCCCACCACGCTCCCCCGAGGGCATGAACCTGTGGGTGTGTCGACAGTACCATACCGGGCGGGGACCAAGCGCACCCATGACGGCGACCGAGCGCGTCTGGCTGGTCGAGCGGACCTACAGCGACAAGGGCATGGTGACGCTCGTGTACGCGACAGTCGAGGGCGACCGCTACCTCCAGCGGCAACTCTCCGAACAGATGCTCACCCGGACCGACGTGACCGCGGGCATGAACGTCGAACCGGACCGCCTCCGGCCGGTCGCCGACGACGCCGAACGCGAGCGATTCGCCGCCGAAGCCACCCGGATGGCCGACCGTCACGACCCCGACGACGCCGTGTAGCGGACACCCGGCCCCCTCGGCATCTACCCCTCGCGAGAGAGGTGGCGGGCTACGAGCCGAGTAGCGTCGACGAGTGGGCCGACGCGACATCTCGGCTGCGCGACCTGACCGGGGCCGACGTGGCCTGTCCGGGTGCCCGCCGTGCATTTTATCTCTCGCTCGCACGAGAGGCGAGACACGCATGCTGTTCGAACCGGACCGGGCGGCACTGAGCGAACTGGGGCGGGAGATGGTCGAGAAGGGGTTGACCCGCGGCGTGGGCGGCAACCTCAGCCAGCGCGGCGACGAGGACCACGTTGCCATCACGCCCTCGGGTGTCCCCTACCACGATATCGACCCCGCGGACGTCCCCGTCGTCACGACCGCCGGCGAACGCGTCGAGGGGGGACTCACGCCGTCGACGGAGACGCCGATGCACGCGATGATCTACCGCCAGCGCCCCGACGTCGGCGGGATCGCCCACACCCACTCCTCCTACGCGACAACCTTCGCCACCCTGGGCCAGTCGATCCCCGCCTCGCACTATCTGGTCTCCTACGTCGGCCCCGAGATTCCCGTGACGGGCTACGAACAGCCGGGCACCGAGGCACTGGGCCGGGAGGCCGCCGCGGCGCTGGGCGAGGAATACGACGCCTGCCTCCTCCGCAACCACGGCGTCGTCGCGGTCGGGTCGGACGCTGGCGACGCCCTCGAAAGCGCAGAGATGGTGGAGTTCTGTGCGCGCGTCCACTACCAGGCGGTCAGCATCGGCGACCCCATCGTCCTCGACGAGGAGACCGTCGCCGAACTGATCGAGGACATGGCGGAGTACCGGCAGACCGGCTGATACAATCCTCCGTATAGTGACGGCCATCCCGTGGTCCGGACCTCAAAATATAAACGGTAACGCACACCACCCTACCGTATGGCAACCTCCAGACAGTCCGGACTCGGCATCGAAACCGCGTCCCTGACCGGTCTCCACTGGGTCGGCGTCCTGCTTGCCGCGGTCACAGGTGTCATCCACCTGTTTCTGGGAATCAGCGGCGTCACCGGCAGCCCGTACTTCTCGGTCGAACTCGGCGTCGCGTTCCTGCTGGCCGGATTGGGCTTCGTGGGCGCGATCGTCCTCGTGTTGCTCGATATCCGCCGGCGTGCCGTCTACGCGGCCGGCATCCCCTTCACTGCCATCCAGATCGTCATCTGGTATTACACCAACTTCGCGACGACCGACAGTGCCTTCCCCGGCGATGTCGGCACCATGGGCGCTATCGACAAAGTGGCACAGGTCCTGTTGATCGTCGTCCTGATCGCACTGCTGCGTGAGTGACTACAGGACGTCCTCGATGGGACGGGCCGCGCTCGCGGTGTAGCCGAGGATCGACTCGTGGCCCTCCGCCGAGAGCAACACCGGCCAGACGTCCCCGTCCGCGCGGACGACGTGCTCGCCGTCGAGGCTCCGTGCGATGACCTCGCCGTCCGGTACGCGCTCGAAGTTCTCGGCCGCGACGGTGTAGGTCCGGCTGGCCTCCTTCCCCAAGAGATCGGTCACGCGGTAGTGTGTCGTCGACGTCGGCGCTGCCTCGCCCGGCAGTGCGTCCATCGCGCGCAGGTACGCCAGCAGGCAGTCGTAGGCGTCCGCGGCCGCGGCGTCAGAGCCCTGGGGGCCCACCTCGACGTTGACGAAGCGGGAGAGGTTGACGCTGCGACCCTCGACGACGCCGGTGAAGTCCGCGGCGTGCGAGAGGGGGAGCGCCCGCATGACGTTGGCCTTCTCGGGCGTGATGTCCGCGAGCGTCCCGAAGGGTTCCTCCGAGGAGACCGTCGAGTGGAAGCCCAGCACGAACGCGTCCCCGAGTTCCGCGAGCAGGCGGGCCGCCAGTCGGCGCTCGTGGGCCGCGGCGTCTGGGTCGCCCGGGAACACGCGGTTGAGGTCGGCGTCGACGAACCGCTCGCCGGCCGCCAGGGCGCGCTCGTTGGCGACTATCAGGCGGACGGGCCGCTGGAGGCGATCCGTCGGGCCCGCCGCGAGGAACCGCTCGATTGCGTGGACGCCGGCCGGTTCGTCGCCGTGGATGGCTCCTACCGCGGCCACCTCCGGCGTACCGTCGGGCCCCACCGTCTCGACGCGCATGGCTGTGGGTCGGTTCCGGCCTGAGGGGAATAAGGGCCGCGATATTTAGGCCGGGAGAGCCCAGGAGTCGGTATGAGCGCCACGGTGACCCCGCGGTGTTGCGGGTCGATGACGCTGGACAAGAGCATCCTCGTCAGCGGCGCACGCGGCGTGGACATCGAGGCCCCCTCCATCGTCTACATCGTCGAGGCCGACCGGACGCTGCTGGTCGACACCGGCTTCGGGGACGTCGACCTGATGGCCGACCTCCATCCGGGCTTCGGCTGTCGCCGCGACGAGGACCAGACCCTGCCGGCCATCCTCGATTCCGAGGGCTACCGGCCCGGGGACGTCGACGCGGTCGTGTTGTCCCACCTCGACTGGGACCACTGCTACAATCTCGATCTGTTCGACGCCGAGGTGTACGTCCAGCGCCGGGAACTGGAGTACGCCATCGCGCCGTACCCGATGCACGCCGACCGCTACGAGGCGAAGTCGCTTGGCCGCGAGCCACCCTGGCTGACAGTCGACCTGACGCCCCTGGACGGCGAGACCGACCTCTGTCCCGGTGTGACGGCGTTCCCGACCCCGGGCCACACCCCCGGCCACCAGTCGCTGGCCGTCGACACCGACGAGGGGACCACCGTCGTCGCTGCCGACGCCATCCCGACCTTCGAGAACCTCGAGGGCGACCCGTTCCGGCGGGGGCTGGCGATGAACGACTTCGAGTGGTGGGCCAGCGCCCGCGAGGTCCGCGAGCGGGCCGACCGCATCCTCCCCGGCCACGAGTGGGGCGTCGTCGAGGCGGGCCCCGAGCAGACCGGCTGAAAACTCGACTGGAGGTCGGCAAACCGGTCTTTGGCCGCCTCGGACGCGTCCTCGCGATGGACCGTCGACGTACGGAATCGATGAGTCGGTGCTCGCCCTCGCAGAGTGGGGTGCCCATACAGAACAAGCACAGTCGTCCCTCGCGGAGAGCGAGTATGTATACGACCGATACCAGTCATCACTTCCGGACGACAGTGGGACAATCGAGGGACAGCTAACCACTGCACGGGAGACACTCTCGGAAGAACTCACACACCGCAGAGACCGCCTCGAACCCGAATCGGACGACTACGATCAGGGACAGATCGGGCAGCTGCTCCACCGACTTCGGAGTGACGCAGAACGAAGTGTCGGTCACGTCGCTGAGACGGGCCGACCAGCAAGCGCGATTCTGCGAGCGACGGAGGGACTCACGGAGTTCGACGCCTACGACCGTCTCAAGACTCGTATTGCTGACGGGGAACGAGTTCAGGTGACCGAAGCGTCGGAGATTCACGACGCGCGCAACGCAGCACGCACCGCACTCACCACGGCACTCGCAGAGAGCCCGCAACCGGCGGTCGCTCGGCACCTCCTTGGAGATCTCGCGGCGACGCTGGTGTGGGCTGACGAGCGACTCGCCCGATATCAAGGAGACATCACTCCGGCACAGCTCTCCGACCCTGTCCGCGAGTATCTGTCTGTCACATTGCGAGCGAAGGGCGTTCCAGCGGCGTGTCAGCAACTCCAAGACGCACTCCAGCTGTAATCTCGAACCATGCACCCCCTCAGCGCCCTCAGTATTGTGCTTCACCGTCATTACCGCCACTCAAATCCATGTTTGATGTTCCACGAGAGGTTTA
>CAZUWC010000134.1:0-5742 GCA_964623935.1 uncultured Halobacteriales archaeon | reverse complement strand
GCGCCCAACGTCGACTTCTACTCCGCGTCGACGTACTACCAGATGGGCATCCCGGTCGACATCTACACGCCCATCTTCGCGATGAGCCGGGTCGGTGGCTGGGTCGCCCACATGTCCGAGTACATCGAGGACAACCGCCTCATCCGTCCCCGGGCCCGGTACGTCGGCCCCCGCGACCTGGACTTTCCACCTGTCGACGAGCGCTGATGTTTTTCGTCTACGGCACGCTGACCGACCGCGAGGGTGCCGACCGCGTCCTCGACACCTACACCTCCCGCGGCCGGGCGACGCTCGTGGGCCGCCACCGCGTCGAGGATGCCAACACGGGCTCCGCGTCTGTCGCCGTTCCGGGTGATTACTTGTGTCTGCGCGTCCGAGGGGGCGCCGGAGCACTACCACAGTGACATTCTACGGCGGAACCGAACTGGCGTCGGTGTACGAGGAGGCACTCGAGGCCGGATTCGGTCTGGTCGCGAGCAACGTCGCGGAGCCGAACGTGATGATGGGACTGTTGCAGGGGGCCGCACAGGCGGACTCGGACCTCCTGCTCCAGATGAGCAACGGGGCCTGCACGTTCGCCGGCAACGGCGACCCCATCGCGGGCCTGCAGGCCATGGGCACCTACATCGACCTCCTGGCGGCCCAGTACGACGTCGGCGTGTTCCTCAACATGGACCACCAGACCGACCTCGACACAATCCGGCGACAGGTCGAACTCGACGTCCCATCCTCGATCATGATCGACGCCTCCCACGAACCCTTCGAGGAGAACGTCGCCCGAAGCCGGGAGGTCGTCGAGATGACCGAGGAAGCCAACGGCGACATTTTGGTCGAGGCGGAACTGGGCAAGATCAAGGGCGTCGAGGACGAAATCGTCGCCGAGGAGGCCTTCTACACGGACCCCGAGCAGGCCGTCGAGTTCGTCGACCGGACGGGCTGTGACCTGCTGGCAATCTCGGTGGGCACCCAGCACGGCGTCGCCAAGGGGCGGGACCTGGAACTGCGCCCCGACCTCGCCGCGGACATCCGGACGGCGCTGCGCGACCACGGGCTTGACACCCCGCTCGTGTTGCACGGCTCCTCGGGCGTCCAGCCCGACCAGCTGCAGGCGATGCTCGAACACGGGATCTGCAAGGTCAACAAGGACACCCGCTACCAGTACGAGTACACCCGGACGGCCTACGACCGCTACCGCGCCCACGGCGACGAAATCGTCCCGCCCGAGGGCGTCGACGGCGACCGGGAGACCTTTTTCAACGACGTCGAGTGGTCGCCGAACAAGGACCACTTCGACCCGCGCGTGGCCGGCCGGGAGATCCGGGACCGCATCGCCGACGTCTACGCCGACCTCGCGGAGGCCGCGGGGAGTGCCGGGCGGAGCCAGTTCGCGTAGCGTCGCTCACCGCCCGAGCGCCGACTCCACCCGGTCGACGAGCGCCGAGTCGCCCAGGTAGGTCGGCGTCCGCGCGTGCAGTCCGTCAGGGTCGACGTCGAGGAGCGACTGCTCGCCGTCCGTCGTCGCCCCGCCGGCCGCCTCCACGATGTAGGCCAGCGGCGCGGACTCGAAGTGGACACGGAGTTTCCCGTCCGGGTAGCCATCCGTCGCCGGGTAGCCAAAGAGCCCGCCGTACTCCAGCACCTGGCGCAGGTCCGCAACCGTCGCGCCGCCGTACCGGAGTTTGAGCTCTTTCGCCAGTTCGTCGGCGAGCCCGTTGCAGGCCGCGGAGCGCTCGCTGCGCTTGCCCGCGATGCCGACCACCGTCGGGTCCCCCGGAACCTCGCAGGCCCCCCAGTGGTCGGCTGCTCCGTCTTCGAGGAGGTACTCCGCGACGCCGTCCTCGTCCTCGCGGGCGACGGCCATGGTGGTGTAGGGGCCGTACAGCACCATCAGGCCGGCAACCAGTTCGCGCCCGGGTGCCGGGAGGGAGGCGTCGTAGAGGCCGACGATGGTACCCACGGAGTTGTTCGAGGCGAGGTTCGACGAGCCGTCGAGGGGGTCGATGGCGACACTGTAGCCCTCGCCGCAGTCGACCGCGTCCGCGCGCTCCTCGCTGACGTACTCACCGACGCCCGCCAGCGCGGAGAGTTCCTCGAAGAACAGCCCGTCCGCCCAGACGTCGGCGTCGATCTGGGCCTCGCCGCTGGGGTTGGTTCCGCCCTCGCCGCCCGCGTGTGTCGCCAGGTTCGCCCGTACCTCCGTGGCGACCTCCCCGACGACTCGGACCACATCGTCTATCGTGCTCATCGTCCCGCTCCCGGCCGTTCGGCGGTCGGTCTTCTCACAATGTCCCCACGTCGATGGGTAGTCCTATTACGCTATCGGTCCCCGGCGGCGTCCGACAACTATGAGAAGCCGGTTCTGCGGCCGTCCGCAGACTATCGTGCCGTTCTGGCGTCGAGTTTGTGGCGCAGGTTCCGGAGCATGTCCTCGACGAGCGCCTCGAAGTCGTACTCGGGTTGCCAGCCCCAGTCCTCGCGAGCGGCGCTGTCGTCGACGACGTCTGGCCAGGAGTCCGCGATTTCCTGGCGGCCGTCGGGTTCGTGGGTGGCCTCGAAGTCCGGTAGGTATTTTTGGATCTCGGCGGTCAACTGTTCGGGCGTGAACGAGAGCGCGCCGACGTTGTACTTCGACCGCTGGGACAGCGACGAGCTGTCGGCCGCCGCCAACTCCAGAAACGCCCGCACCGCGTCGGGCATGTACATCATCGGCAGCCGGGTGTCCGGGCGGACGTAGTAGGTGTACTCGCGGTTCTCGATGGCCCCGTAGAACGCCTCGACGGCGTAGTCGGTGGTGCCACCGCCGGGCCTGGTATCGTAGCTCAGAATTCCCGGAAACCGCAGGCCGCGGACGTCGAGGCCGTACGACTCGAAGTAGTAGTCGCCGAGCAGTTCGCCGAGTACCTTCGAGACGCCGTACATCGTGTCCGGCTCGAGCACCGTCGACTCGCCGGGGTAGTTCGGTGTCGTCGACCCGAAGACGGCGATCGAACTCGGGACGAGGAACGTCTCGACGCCCGCCTCGCGGCTGCTCTCCAGAGCGTTGTACAGGCCCTCGACGTTTACCCGGTAGGCCGCCTGCGGGTCACGCTCGCCGGCCGCCGACAGCACAGCCGCGAGGTGGTACACCGTGTCCACGTCGTAGTCCCCGAGGGCCGCCTCGAGTGTCGCCCGGTCGGTGACGTCCAGTTCCTTGCTGGGTTCCGCGAGCCCGTCTGCCGCGGGCGCGATGTCGCTGGTCACGACCGCGTCCCGACCGTGTTTCTCCCGCAGTGCCGTCGTCAGTTCCGAGCCGATCTGTCCAGCCGCTCCTGTGACGAGAATGGTCCGTGTGCCACCCATGAGAGAACCGACTCTGAGGGGCATAATATTTCTACTGGAGTTGATTTAGAAACAAACAGTTCGTGTGAAGTGTTTACTTCCCACGAAGGATTGATTCACCACCGAGACTGGCACGGGTCGGGACCGCAGACACTTTCGAACGAACCTGATCAGGGCTCCACGATGGTCGACTGCCACTCCCGGAACCGGTCGGCCGAGACACCCTGGACGTCGCCGGCAACCGCCTCGGCGTCGGCCGCCTGCAGGTCCGCGAGGTCCTCGATCCCCGCGTCGGCCAGTTTCTCGGCGGTCGCCGACCCGACGCCGTCCAGATCCTCCAGTCCGTCGAGTGCCTGCTCGGCCCTGTACTCGCGGTAGTTGCAGATGGGACAGCCCAGTTCCCAGGGGTCGTCGCCGTCGTGAACGACGAGTTCGGGCAGGTCGTGTTCCTCACAGCGGTCGTCGGTCACCTCGATGTCGCCCCGCCGTGGCAGTGGCAGCGAGTACTCACACTCCGGGTAGCGTGTACAGCCGACCAGCCGCGACCCCGACCGGAGCTGTTTGATGGCGAGTTCGCCGCCCGCTTTGGCGGTTTCACACTCCGGGCAGGCGCCGATAACCTGGTCCTCGCTGTCGTCGGCCGCTTCGGCCTTGCAACGGGGACAGCCGTGGACGAACGTGTCCCGGCCGGCGAGCATCTTCACGTGGTGAGTGTCGTGGTCCTCGCAGGTCTCCTCTAAGACCAGCGGCTCGCCCCTGCTCGGCAGCGGGAGCGTGAACCGGCACTCGGGGAAGCCGTCACACCCCACGAAGTACGACCCCTGCCGGCTCTGTCGGACGAGCAGGTCCTCGCCACACTCCGGACAGGGACCCAGCCGTCGGTCGGCCTTCAGCGACTCCTGGAGGTGTTCGCCGATCTCCTCGCGGGACTCCCGGAGTTCCTCGAAGACCCGCTCTAACATCTCCCGGGACTCGTCGGTGACCTCTTCCAGGGTGGCTTCGCCGTTCGCGATGGCGGCCATGTCCGCTTCGAGCTGGGCGGTCATCTCGTCGCTCACGACGAGGTCCGCGAAGGCTTCCGCCGCGTCGACGACCGCCTCCGCCAGCGCCGTCGGCCGCGGCGGGTCGCTCTCGATGTAGCCGCGGTCGTAGAGTTTCTCGATAACGTTGTGTCTCGTTGACTTCGTCCCCAGCCCCAGCGACTCCATCTTCTTGATGAGCCTCGACTGGCCGTACCGGCGCGGGGGCCGGGTCTGCTTGGCTTCGAGGCCCACGTCGGCGAGGGCGAGGGAGTCACCCTCCTCGACGGCAGGAACGTGGGTCTCGTCCGCCGACGAGTACGGGTAGACGGCGTGGTAGCCCGGTTCGACGAGGCGCTTGCCGTTGGCCTTGAGCGAACAGCCGTTGGCCTCGGCGACCACGCGCAGGTGCGCCCAGGTGGCCGCCTCCGCCACGGTGGCGAAAAAGCGCCGGACCACCAGTTCGTAGACCTCCCACTCGGCCTCGCTCAACTCGGCCCGGTCGGGGAGTTCGCCCGTCGGGTGGATCGGCGGGTGGTCGGTGGTCTCCTCGTCGCCCTCCGTGGGTTCCAGCGAATCGAGGGCGAGCAGCGACTCGGCGTCCTCGCCGAAGGCCCGACTTCCCACGAACGAGTCCAGCAGGGCGTCGGGCTCGAGCTCCTCGGGATAGACCGTGTTGTCGGTGCGGGGGTATGTGATGTAGCCGGCGGTGTAGAGGTCTTCCGCGACCGACATCGCGCGCTGGGCCGAGTATCCGAGGGAGCCGGCGGCGCCGATGAAGGCGGTCGTGTTGAAGGGAGCCGGCGGCGTGTCGGTGCGGGTGCGCCGGCGGACCGAGGAAATCGTGGCCCTCCCGGCGTCCCGGAGGCGTTCGTGGGCGCGCTCGGCGTCGGCCTCGTTCCAGACGCGCTCGGCCTCGCTGCCGTCGTCGTCGTAGAAGTACTGCGCCTCGAAGGCCTCGCCGTCGGTCCCCAGGGTGGCGAACAGTTCCCAGTAGTCATCGGGGTCGAAGGCCTCGATCTCGCGCTCGCGGTCGACGATGAGCTTCAGCGTCGGCGATTGCACCCGACCCACGGAGATGAAATCCTCGCCCAGTTGACGGGCAGAAAGCGAGAGAAAGCGCGTGAGTGCGGCGCCCCACACGAGGTCGATGATCTGGCGGGCCTCGCCGGCCGCCGCGAGGTCGAAGTCGAGTTCGTCCGGGTTGGCGAAGGCCTCCCGGACCTCCGCCTCGGTGATCGAGGAGAAGCGCACGCGGTCGACGGGGACGTCGGACTCCTTCCGGACGAGTTCGTAGGCCTCCTTGCCGATGAGTTCGCCCTCGCGGTCGTAGTCGGTGGCGATGACGATGCGGTCGGCCCGCCCGGCCAGGTCCGTGAGCGTGCGGACGATGTTCTCCTTGGTG
>CAZUWC010000133.1:0-5767 GCA_964623935.1 uncultured Halobacteriales archaeon | reverse complement strand
ACGGAGAGGGGCTGATACTGTCGGCTATAAGCCCGTGAGCAGTTTCGCCCCACCCAGGGCGCGAAATCGCTCACGAAGTTATAGCCGACAGTATGAGAAGTATCAAACGTTACGTCCACCGGTATAACGACGGTTCGCAGGCGGGCACGAACGGCCAGCGGTCCATCTCGATCCCACGCATCCGTCACTCAACGACGATGGCGCCCTTCATCCTCACTGCCTCGTGGGCCGTGCAGTTGTGACTGGCGGGTCCAAAGGCGGTGACCGATTCGAGATTACCGGCCGGCAACTTCATCCACTCTCTCGTTTTCGATCACAGTCAAGATTTCAAGACCCCCTGCCGGTCAGCGTCTTGACCAGCGGTGGTCACATGCTGAAGTTCTGACAGGCGGAGTCCCGACTTTGCCGTACGTATCGCGTATGGGTTCGGGCGGATTTGAACCGCCGGCCTCCTCCATGTCAAGGAGGTGTCATAACCGACCTAGACCACGAACCCGACGTTCGTTGGGTTGGCCACAGGGGTAATTGAAGGTTTCGAATGCGGGGACCCCCTCCGGTCTGCCCCACCGCAGGATTCGACACGCTTAAATTGATGTATGATTTTGTCCATCGTAAGACGAAAACGTACATCGGTGACCCCAAATGCAAGAGTACATCGAGCGCGTCACGGACGGCGAGGACCTGACACAGGCCGAGGCACGGGTGGCAGCGACGGCAGTCTTCGAGGAGGCGACGGAGGCACAGATCGGCGCCCTGCTGGCGGCGCTGCGGGCGAAAGGCGAAACGGAGACCGAGATCGCGGGATTCGCGGAGGGGATGCGCGAGGCCGCCCGGACCATCGACCCCGACCGCGAGACGCTGGTCGACACCTGCGGGACCGGCGGCGACGACTACGACACCATCAACGTCTCGACGACCAGCGCCGTCGTCGTCGCGGGCGCCGGCGTCCCCGTCGCCAAGCACGGCAACTACTCCGTCTCCTCCTCGTCGGGCAGCGCGGACGTCCTGGAGGAGGTGGGCGTCACGGTCGACGCCGAACCGCCCGCCGTGGAGGGCCACATCGAAGACGAGGGCATCGGGTTCATGCTCGCGCCCGTGTTCCACCCGGCGATGAAGGCGGTCATCGGCGCCCGGAAAGAGTTGGGGATGCGGACCATCTTCAACGTCCTCGGGCCGCTGACCAACCCCGCCGGCGCGGACGCGCAGGTCGTCGGCGTCTACGACCCCGAGCTGGTGCCCGTCCTGGCCCGGGCGCTGGCGCGGATGGACGTCGAGCGCGCACTCGTCGTCCACGGGTCGGGGCTGGACGAGATCGCCGTCCACGCCGAGACGACCGTCGCGGAGGTCGACGGCGAGGAGATCACCGAGTACACGCTGACGCCGGCCGACCTGGGCCTCGAACGGGCCGCCATCGCCGAGGTGGCGGGCGGCCAGCCCGCGGACAACGCCGCGGACATGCGCGCCGTCGTCGCGGGCGAGGCCGACGGCCCCAAGCGCGACATCATCCTCGCCAACGCTGGCGCGGCGCTGTACGTCGCCGGCGCGGCCGACTCGCTGGAAGCGGGCGTCGAACTCGCGCGCGAGACCATCGATTCCGGCGCCGCGGCGGCGAAACTACAGGACCTGCGCGGTGTCGGCGCATGACGCGAGTCAAGATCTGTGGCCTCACCCGCGAGGCCGACCGCGACGCCGCCATCGCGGCGGGTGCGGACGCGCTGGGATTCATCGTTGACGTCGCCGTCGAGACGCCCCGCGAGATCGCGCCTTCGCGGGCCCGGGACCTCGTGGCAGGTGTCCCGCCGTTCGTGACGACGGTGCTGGTGACGATGCCCGACAGCGTGCAGGCGGCCGTCGTCCGCCAGGACCGCGTCGGGGCCGACGCCGTCCAGATCCACGCGACGCTCGACCCCGGAGAGGTCGGGGCGCTCGGTGAACGCGTCGACGCCGACGTGCTGGCGGCGGTCGATCCCGAGGGTGACCTGGCGGCCTACGCCGACGCCGCGGATGCCCTGCTTGTCGACTCCATCGACGACTCGGGCGGCGGCGGGACCGGCGAGACCGTCGACTGGGCGGCGACCCGCCAGGCGGTCGCGGACCTCGACGCGCCCGTCGTGCTCGCGGGCGGGCTGACCCCGGGGAACGTCGCCGAGGCGGTCGAGACGGTCGCCCCCTACGGCGTCGACACGGCCAGCGGGACCGAACGCGAGGGCGGGGTCAAGGACCACGACGCCGTGCGGGCCTTCGTCGCGAACGCACGGGAAGCGACCGGTGCCGAGAGCATGGAAGCGGGGGTGTCGGCGTGAGCGCCCCCCTCGACGTCGACCGGGAGACGTTCCTCGAGCGTGCGACTGGTGACCGGCCGGCAGTGGTCCGGGTCGCCGCGGATCTGGAGGTGGACGTCGAACCGCTGTCGGCCTATGCCGCGCTGACCGGCCGGACCACGGGCGCCGACGCGGGCGAGTACACCTTCCTCCTGGAGAGCGCCGAGAAGGTCGCCTCCAGCGACCCCGACGGCGCCTTCGCACCGACCAAGGAGGACCGGCACGCCCGCTTCTCGTTCGTCGGCTACGACCCCGAGGCCGTGGTGACCGTCGACCCCGACGGGACCGACGTCGAGGTCCTGAACGGCCGCTACGCCGGGCTCCTCTCGCCCAACGGTGGTGACACGCTCGACAGCCTGCGGGCGGCCCTGCCCGATGTCGACCTGCGCGGGTTCCCCGAGAGCGAGCGCCAGCACCTCGAGGGCGGGCTCGTCGGCTTTCTCTCCTACGACGCCGTCTACGACCTCTGGCTCGACGAGGTGGGCGTCGAGCGGCCCGACTCCCGGTTCCCCGACGCGCAGTTCGTGCTCACGACGAAGACGATTGCCTTCGACCACGCCGACGAGGGCGTCTCGCTGGTGTTTACGCCCGTCCTCCGCGAGGGCGAGGACGCCGGGGCACGGTACGACGCCATCGTCGCCGAGGCCGAGCGGGTCGAGGACCTGCTCGGGGACGCCGCGCCGCCCGAGACGGGTGGCTTCCGGCGCGAGCGCGAGGAGGCGGGCCCGCGCGAGGAGTACGAACAGGCGGTCGAGCGCGCCAAGGAACACGTCTACAGCGGCGACATCTACCAGGGGGTCGTCTCCCGGACGCGGGAGCTGTACGGCGAGGTGGACTCGCTCGGGTTCTACGAGGCCCTGCGAGCAGTGAATCCGTCGCCGTACATGTACCTGCTGGCCTACGACGACCTTGCTATCGTCGGTGCGAGCCCGGAGACGCTGGTGTCGGTCGGGGGCAGGCGCGTCGTCTCGAACCCCATCGCGGGGACCTGCCCGCGGGGGTCCAGCCCCGTCGAGGACCGCCGCCTGGCCGGCGAGATGCTCGCGGACCCGAAGGAGCGCGCCGAGCACACGATGCTGGTCGACCTGGCGCGCAACGACGTCCGCCGGGTCGCCGAGGCCGGCAGCGTCCGCGTCGGGGAGTTCATGAACGTGCTCAAGTACAGCCACGTCCAGCACATCGAGTCCACGGTGACGGGCACCCTGGCCGCCGACCACGACGCCTTCGACGCGGTGCGTGCGGCCTTCCCCGCGGGGACGCTCTCGGGGGCGCCCAAGATGCGCGCCATGGAGATCATCGACGACCTCGAACGGACGCCACGGGGTCCCTACGGCGGCGGCCTGGGCTACGTCTCCTGGGGGGGCGACGCCGACTTCGCTATCGTCATCCGGACCGGGACGGTCGAGGACCTCGACGGCGGCGACCCGTCCCAGCGCGTCACCGTCCAGGCCGGGGCAGGCATCGTCGCCGACAGCGACCCGACCGCCGAGTACGAGGAGACCGAGAAGAAGATGGACGGCGTGCTGACGGCACTCGAGCGCATCGAGGGCGAGCCCGTGGCCGTCGGCGAGGCAGGCGCCGCCGGGGAGGTGTCACGATGAGTTCCAGCGAGGGTGGCCAGGAGGCCGTGGGGACCGACAGCCCGGACAGTGCGACCCGGACCGGCGACGCCCCCGCCGGACTCGGCGACGCGACCCGGGTGCTGTTCGTCGACAACTTCGACTCCTTCACCTACAACCTCGTCGAGTACGTCAGCGAACACGCCGACACCGAGGTGGTCCGGAACACGGCCACACTCGAGGAGGTGCGCGCGGCCGACCCGGACGCCATCGTCATCTCGCCGGGGCCGGGCCACCCGGAGAACGACCGCGACGTCGGCGTCACGACCGACGTCCTCCGGGAGGTCAGCCCCGAGGTGCCGACGCTGGGCGTCTGTCTCGGCCTGGAGGCCGCAGTCCACGCCTACGGCGGCGCGGTCGGCCGGGCGCCCGAACCCATCCACGGGAAGGCATTCCCCATCGAACACGACGGCGAGGGCGTCTACAGCGGCCTCGACCAGGGCTTCCAGGGCGGGCGCTACCACTCGCTGATCGCCACCGAGGTGCCCGACTGTTTCGACGTGACCGCGACCACCGACGCCGCTGGCGAGGAACTCGTCATGGGCATCCGCCACCGCGAGCACCCCATCGAGTGCGTGCAGTTCCACCCCGAGAGCGTGCTCACGGCTGTCGGCCACGACGTCATCCGGAACTTCCTCCGGGGGGCCTAGAAGAGGCCGACGCTGAACCCGAGCGCCCCGAGCACCCACAGGACTGCCAGCACGGCGAGTGCGATCAGGACGAGCCGCCACGCGAGCGCCAGGAGGAACCGTCCGACGATGATGACCAGCGCGAGGACGACGAGCGTCACGAGGATACCGGGCGGGGACCCGAGCGGGCCGAGCGCGAGGAGGGACAGTATCATACTCGATAGCTGACCCGGGAGCGGTATAAGCCTCGTGGCTGAAATCTCCACCCGAAACCCCCCATTCTTTCCAGTGGGAAAGTGGAAGGTTGCGACGGGATTCCGGCCGACCACTTTCACTTTCACCGTGGTCTGGTGACAATTAAGGAGTTCCGTCTCGTGACTTACGGCCGGACGACTGTTCCGGGCGTCCGCCGGGATCGGCCCGAAAGTACCAGAACAGAGATAGCTGTATCGAATCGCGGAAAACAGGAGACGAAAAGGTTATTTGCACCCGAGCAGAACAGAACTTTCGCAAAAAATGATAGGATTGGGGAAGCGCAAGCGGCCGAGGATCGCACGACAGACAACCCGCCGGGGTGACCGCGCATGAGCCAGCACGTCGACGCGGGCGAGGTCAGCCTGCCGATAAAACGGACCGTGGGCGACACGTTAGAGGACCGGCTCACCGACAACGCCTACTACAACATCCTGCCGGCACGCTACCTCCGGAAGGACGGCGACGGCGACGTGAACGAGGCCCAGGAGGACCTCTTCGAACGCGTCGCCGAGAACATCGCCCTCGCGGAGGCCGTCTTCGAGGCACGCAACGAGGGCGTCGAGGTGACCGTCACGCCCGAGCAACTCAAGCCCGACCACCCCCGCCGTGACGAACTCGCCGAGGAAGTCTTCGGGAAGGGCGTCACCGCCGGGGACGACGTCGAGACCACCTTGACGGAGTACAACGTCAACAAGTTCGCCTACGAGACCGTGGTACCCGAACTGCCCGGGGCGGTCCGCGAGCACGTCGAGGAGACGGCCGCGCAGTTCCAGGCGCTGATGGAGAACCTGGATTGGATTCCGAACAGTCCGACCCTCATGAACGCCGGAGACGAACTCCAGCAGCTCTCGGCGTGTTTCGTCGACTCGCCCGAGGATGACATAGATAACATCCATCAAACAGCTAAGGAAGCCGCACAGGTCTTTCAGTGTCTGACAGCCCA
>CAZUWC010000132.1:0-5772 GCA_964623935.1 uncultured Halobacteriales archaeon | reverse complement strand
CGCACACAGCCAGGATGATTACTTATGGTAACCAGCCGTACTGTGAGACATGGCAACGACCGACGACAGTTCGACGGGACCGACCGAGGACTGTACCACCACGGCATCGTTCGACGACCACGGCGTCGACGACGGCAGCGAGATGATCCAGGACGCCTACTACCGGCTGGCCGAGGCAGACACCGCCTTCGAGCCGACGGAGTCGTTCTTCGCCCGGATCGAGACGGCGTTCATCTGGGCGTACCTCGGGACGACCGAGGAGCGCGGTGTCCCGGAACACGTCGAGACGGCACTCGACGACGCCCGCGTGCTCACCCACGAGGAGTTCGCCGACCGGACCGACGCCGACCTCCGGACCGACGTGTTGCCCGCGTTCTACCGCCGCTTCGCCGGCTTCCACTGTGCCTACCGGTCATAGTCACTGGCCCCACTCGATCAGTTCGATAACGTTTCCCTCGGGCTGTGCCCCTTCACGGACGCCAGTGTGAAACGCTCACACGACCCGTGAGAGTCGGTACCTTACATCTCGGATGATTTATACGTTCTCCCCTCGAAATTGTTGTATGAGTGAGAACACGGGCCGCCGGAACCTCCGGATGCCCTCGGACGACGAACTGTTCGCCGTCGTGACACAGCACCTGGGTGGGAATCACGTCCGCCTGCGGTGCGAGGACGGCAAGACGCGGATGGGCCGGATCCCCGGCCGGATGAAGTACCGCGTCTGGATCGAGGAGGACGACGTGGTCCTGGCCGACCCCTGGGACTGGCAAGACGAGAAGGCCAACGTCGAGTGGCGCTACGACAGCCAGGACGCCGACCAGCTCCGGCGCGAAGGCCACATCGAGTAAACGGCGCGGCGTCGGCTGCGGGCTTTTTTACCGGGGCGTGTTCCGCAAACGCTTAGCCTCGGGGCTCGGAACGCGGTCCCATGAAGCGCGTCAGATTCAGAGACCCGGCGGGCAGCGTCCGAACTGGTGAGTGGGTCGACGCCGACGGCTCGCCCGCGGACACGGAGACGGCCGGAGAGGGCGGACGGATCAGCTTCGCCGACCGGACCTACGACCCCGCGGCGGTCGACATCCTGCCGCCCTGCGAGCCGACGAAGGTCGTCTGTATCGGGCGCAACTACGCCGACCACGCCGCCGAGATGGGCGGTGACGTCCCCGACCGGCCACTGCTGTTCCTCAAACCGCCCAGCGCCGTCGCGAGCCACGGCAGCGACGTCCCGCTGCCCGCCGGCAAGGAGCGCGTCGACTACGAGGCCGAACTCGGTGTCGTCATCGGCCAGCAGTGCCGGCACGTCCCCGAGTCCGACGCGATGGACGTCGTCGCGGGCTACACCTGCGTTGTCGACGTCTCCAACCGCGACGACCAGGAGGTCGAACAGAACTGGGTCCGGGGCAAGGCCTTCGACAACGCCGCGCCCCTGGGGCCGGTGGTGGCGACGCCCGACCACGTCCCCGAGGACGCGAGCGTGGAACTCCGTCAGAACGGCGAGACCAGGCAGTCCTCCTCCCGCGAGTACCTCATCTTCTCCGTGCCGGAACTGATCGCGGAGATCACGACCTACGTCACCCTGGAACCCGGCGACGTCATCGCTACCGGCACCCCCGAGGGCGTCGGCCCGCTCTCGGACGGCGACGAGGTGGTCGTCGAGATCGAGGGCGTCGGCCGCCTCCACCACACCGTCTCGCGGGAGTGACCCCGAGCAGTTGGCCCCGCGGTTTTTGATCCCGCAGGCCGAGGAGTGGCCATGGACGCACACGCGGCGGACCCCCCGACAGATGAGACAGTGGGCGAGGCGCTCCGGGAAGCCGGCGAGACGGTCGCAGTCGCGGAAGGAGCGACGGGCGGCCTGGTCGCGGCCCTGCTGACCCGGCCGCCGGGCGCGAGCGAGTACCTCGACAGGGGATACGTGACCTACGGCTACGACTCGCTCCGGGAAGTGCTCGCAGTCTCCCGAGAGACGCTGGACGAGTCGGGCGCGGTCAGCGCGCCAGTCGTCCGTGAGATGGCCCGTGCCGCCCGCGACCGCACCCGGACCGACTGGGGGCTCGCGACGGCCGCCATCGCCGGCCCCGAGGGCGGGAAGGACGACCGCCCCGTCGGTACCGCGTTCGTCGCCGTCGCCGAGGCCGCTCCCTGGGAGAGTGGCGACTCCGACGCGGTCGCCCGGCGCTACGAGTTCGACGGCTCGCGTGCGGACGTCCGCGAACGGGTCGCCAGACAGGCGCTGACGGATCTCCGCGGGGCCGTCGAGGAGTAGAAACCTGCAGTGGGTCTGGCTCGGCGTGGCGACCCACTACGTCCTGGACGTTCTGGGGACGACGCGGGGCATCGCGCTGTTCTATCCACTCTGGTCCCGGGAGTTCGACGTCCCCTTCGGCATCCGCGTCGACAGCAGGTACGCCGACCTGATGACGGTCACCGTCACGGCCGTGGAACTGGCCGGCATCTTCATGCTCTTGCAGTACGCGACGCCGCTGGTCGTCGAGGCACAGGGGGCGCTGGGAGTCCTGTAGGTCATACTGCCGGCTATAAGCCCGTGAGGGATTTCGACCCCCCGTGGGGTCGAATATCTTCACGTCGTTATGGTCGGCAGTATCAGTAGACCCGGACGTCGTCGAACCGCCCCTCGTAGGCGACGTGAGTCGGGTGGGTCGGTTCGGTCCCCGAGAGGTACATGCGGTCGAGTTTCTTCCAGGAGTTCTCCCAGCCGATGTGGGCGAACTCCAGAGCGCGCCGGAGGTGGTGCCCGACTCCTCGCCGGCGGTCGATGGTCCGGCCGGCGCCGTCTCTGAGCGCGGCGTGCAGGTCCGCCGCGTTCGCGATGTCGCGGTCGAAAGTCGTCCAGGCCTCCCCGACGGTGCCTCGCAGGTGGGCGTACGAGGAGGTGAAGGGCGGCAGGTCAAGGTCCGCGGCGATGTCGCGGGCCCGGCGGTTGTCCCTGGGCAGGTGCTTTGGGTTGTACACTTCGACTGCGTCGACCTGGTCGCGGTACCGTTCCACGTGTTCGCGCCCGAGGCTGATCGTCAGAAACCCCGGATGGGGGACGAGGACGACCGCGTTCTGGCGGGCGAGTTCCTCCATCGACCCGGCAAGGGTGAGAAAGTCCGGGATCGGCTCCTCGAGGTCGAGCGCGAGGACGTGCCGGCGGGTGCGCCAGTCGCCGGTGAACAGTTCGCGCCCGGGCACCACGAGCAACTCCTCGTCGGAGAAGGCCGCGGCACGCTCGCGGATGTCGGGCCACCGCGTGAAGTGGGGGGCGTAGACGAGTGCGTCCAGCCCGCGGGCCTTGGCACGCTCGACAGTCCACTCGTCGAGTACCTTCACGTGCATGTCCACGCGCGTGCCCGTCACTGTCCGGTCGGTGTTCGCGGGCCCGCTTAGGGGTTTCCTTCCCGGCAGCCGTCCGGAGGAACGCTTTTATTCCCGGCCAGTCTCCCTGCGAATGAGATGGTCCGCTGGGAGTGTGCGATCGAGGGGGACGAGGCGGCCTTCGACCGGGCAGAGGACCTTCTGGTCCACCAGGCGACCGACCACGAGCGCATCGAGTGCAAGGTCTGTGGCGCTGTCGTCCCGGACGGCTACTTCGCGATCCGTCACGCGTTCGACGAACACTCCCGGGCGGAGTACGTCCGTGCCTACGATGCCACCGCACGGGAGGTCCGCCGCCGCGAGAAGGTCAAGGAGTCCATCGAGGACGCCGCCGACATCCGCGAGGCCGTCGACCGCATCGAGAACGGTGGCCGGTAACCATGCAATTTTGCGACGAGTGTGGCTCCCTGATGCACGCCGACGGCGACGAGATGGTCTGCTCCTCGTGTGAGGCCCGCGTGCCCAAAGACGAGGACCGCGCCGCCGCGTTCGTCAGCACGGAGGAACAGTCCGGCGACGAGGTCATCGAGACCGAGGAGGGCGCCGACTTCGAGGGCAAACCGACCGCCGACGACGTGACCTGCGAGGAGTGTGGCCACGGCGAGGCGTGGTACACCATCAAGCAAACTGCCTCCGCCGACGAACCGCCCACGCGCTTCTTTAAATGCAAGGGGTGTGGGTACCGGTGGCGCGAGTATAACTGAAACGGCTCCTGTACCTTACTGATACTGTCGGCTATAACTTCGTGAGCGATTTCGCGCCCCGGGTGGGGCGAAACTGCTCACGGGCTTATAGCCGACAGTATGAAGGCACTTATCCCGCGGCGACCCAGGGTCCTGTATGCGACGACGGAGGTTCCTGGCGGTTTCGACCGGATGTCTCGCCAGCCTCGCGGGCTGTTCCGGCGGCCCCGACGGAGACCAGCCCGAAGACAGCACCGGTGACGAGGACCCGGACACCCCGACGCCGGGCGATGGGACGCCGGACGGAGCGCCAGCCGATGACACGCCGGCGGACGGGACGCCGACGGCAACACCACCGGACTACGACGTCGATGCCACTTTCGACGCGCTCCAGCCGGGAATCGTGACGCCGAATTCGCCGGATTCCATCGGCGTCCGCCCCGACGAGGGACAGTACCTCTATTTCGCGGTAGCGGCGGGTGGGGACGACCTCCCGGCACGCGATGATTTTGCCTTCGCCTTCGACGGCGAAGAACACTCGCCGATGGACGTGGACGGCGGCTGGGAGGACACTCCCTGGCGCTTCCGATCCGAGGCAGTCTACGGTGGCGAGAGTGGACGGGTGGCAACCGACGGGCTGCTGTTGTTCGAACTCCCGGAGCGTGGCGACGCGACCGGGAGCGCGCTCCGCTGGCCCGGCGGCGAGTGGACGCCCGGGGACACTGTCAGGGGACGCCTCTCGACGCCGACGCCGCCCTTCGACGTGTCCCTGGAGGCACCCGACCGGATCGCGCCGGGTGAACAGCCCTGGCTGCGAGTCACCGTCCGGAACCCCGGGGACGTCACCGGCGGGTTCGTGGCCGCGCTCAACCGCACCGGGCCCCGCATCGCGTACGCACCGGTCGCTCGTGCCTCGCTGGCGGTCCCGGCCGGCGGTCGAGAAACCTGGGAGTGGGAAGGGGAGGGCATCGATACTGCCGCGGAGGGAGCGGATTCCCTCGATCTGAAGCTCCGCTGGCACGACGGGGATTCGAGTCACACGGTCGCCATCGCACCCGACGAGTGACAGTGCGGGGCCACGTACGGCGACCGAGGGGCGCGAGCGCGAGGCTTTTGAACGCCGGCGGCCAACGGTCGAGCGTGTCAACGGACGCCGACGCCCCGAGCGAAGTCACCGATTCGGCGAGGGACCGCGTCGTCGAGGTCCACCCCGGCAAGGAGGCGGTTGTGGAGTTCGACCCCGGGCTGACCTTCGAGTGCGTCGACGACTGCACGTGGTGCTGTCACCACGGCGTGATGCTCTACGAACCGGACTTCCTCCGACTCGCGGAGTGTGCCTCCCTCTCGGAGGCGACCACGGAGGTGCGCGGCGAGGACTTCGTGCGCCGCGAGTCCAAGGAGCGCGAGGAACACGTCGACGTCGACGGCCAGGCCTGCTTTTTTCTTCGCGAGGACGGCCTGTGTTCCCTCCACGCCGAACACGACTGGAAGCCCGCCCGGTGTTCGGTGTTCCCGCTGTCGGTGACCGTCGGGGACGGCGGCCTGACCGACCACGAGGGCGGGGACATCCACGTGTCTGTCCGCGAGGAGGCCCACCAGCACTGTGACGGCCTGAACGTCAGCGAGCGCCGGGTCGTCGAGCACCTCGACGCGTTCCTGCCGGCGGTTCTGTGGGACCTCGACGACCCCGAGACGCGCCGTGAACTGTAGG
>CAZUWC010000131.1:0-5788 GCA_964623935.1 uncultured Halobacteriales archaeon | reverse complement strand
GTGTCACGCCCGTTCCTGCCGACCGAATCTTGAACGAATCGTGACCGGGTGGATAGGAAACGATTATACGGACGGCTGGCCAACCCCCGATAATGGCAGTCGGGTACCTCCTGAGCACGGCGCTGATGGGCGTGCTCGTGCTGGGTGTCGCGGCCGTGGTCGCACGGGGCCGGGCCTGGCACGACTACAAGCCCGAGTTCCTGGCCCGCGAGGACGTCTCCGTCGGGGACGACCAGACCGTGTTGACCCTGGCGTTTCTCGTGTTGATCGCTCTCACGCTCGGGGTGACGCTGCTGGCCGTCGGCGGCGGGAACGTCCTCGTCTTCCTCGGAATCGTCGGGGCGCTCGTCGTCGGCTTCCTGGCCGTCGGCGTGTACGCGAGCGCGCGGTCGAACGGCCACCCCCACTCCCACGCCGTCGCCGAGTCGATCATCGCCCTCGGGGCGGTCCTACTTGTCGGCCTCGTGGGCTGGCTGCTCACCACCGCCGGCGCCTGACGCGATGGCTACCCGAACGCGCCTCGCGGCCGTGACCGCCCGACGGGACGCCCAGGTCCTCGCGCTCGCTGTCGCCGTGGAACTTCTCTTGCTCGGCCTGTACCTGCTCACGGTGCCCGGCCAGGTCAGCCGACTCCGGTACACTCTCTATCCCTTCGTCTGGATCAACGCCGGCGCGTGGGCGGTGTTCCACACCAGCGCACCGACCGCCTCTGGCCGCTCACGGGCCGTCGGAACCGTCGTTGCCGGCGGCTACTTTCTCGTGTTGCTCTGGCTGGCCGGCCTGATCGGGCCCGTGCCCGCCGGCTACACCGACAGCCTGGTCGAACTCAGCGTCGGCCTGGGGTCGCCGGGCTGGGAGCGGATCACGCTCCTGGTGGCCGACGTCTCCCTGACGCTGGTCCCGTTCCGCGTCGTCGGCTACCTCGCGCTGTCGTACCTGGTCTACGTGACCGTCCTCGACGCGGCCGGCGCAGCCGTCTCGGGGGCGCTGGGCCTGTTCTCGTGTGTCAGCTGTGTCTTCCCCGTCTTCGTGTCGCTTGCCTCGGGTGTCTTCGGTGGCTCCTCGGCCGTCGTCGGGACCATCTTCGCCTACTCGACGGACCTCTCGACTGCCGTGTTCCTGGTCGCGCTGGCCCTGCTGTACTACCGGCCGACCTACGGCGGGACCGCGGGGTGAGTTCCGGTCCCTACAGGATGGAGTAGGCCGCCCCGGCCGTCAGCGCGAGCACGCCGACGAGTGCGGCCGCCATCAGGTAGGAGATGGCCCGGGGTTCGTGGACGAGGTGCTGGAAATAGCCCGCCACGAGCAACGCCTTGATGGTCGAGATGACCATGATGACCCCGAGTGCGATCCAGTAGGCCTCCTCGAGGAAGCCCGCGAACTCGAAGAGTGCCTGGGTGGTCGAGAAGACCATCAGGAGCACGAATATGACCGTGTAGAGTCGTGTTGATGCCATGGTATTACCTCACAGGATGTAGAAGAGGGGGAACAGGAACAGCCACACGATGTCCACGAAGTGCCAGTACAGCCCGAAGTACTCGACGGTCTCGGAGCCCTCCTCGCCGAGGTAGGCGCCGTTGGAGGCCCGCACGATCAGGTACAGCGTGATCAGCAGGCCGACCGCGACGTGGGCGCCGTGCAGCCCCGTCGTGATGTAGAACGTCGAGGCGGCGATGTTGGTGGCGAACGTCCAGCCGCCCTCGTAGGCCCCCTCATGGAGGTGGAAGAGGTGCTGCCACTCGATGGCCTTGTTGATCAGGAAGCCCACGCCGAAGAAGAACGTGATCCAGAGGTACGCCAGCAGCCGGCGGCGGTTGTGGTTGCGCGCCGCCACCAGGGCGAGCACGACCGTGAAGCTGCTGGCCAGCAGGAAGTAGGTGTTGATGAGGCCGGGCAACACGACGTGTGCCTCGGGGATGAAGTCGTGGTGCCAGGAGGTCCAGCCGTGGCCGACCCGCATGAAGATGTACCCGCCGATGAACGCCCCGAAGAGGATCACGTCCGACCCGAGGAACATCCACATGCCGAGTTTGACGTTCTTGACCTTCTCGTAGGGCCACTGCTCGGCGATGGTCGGCTCCGGGACGTGGAACGACTCCATGCCGAGCTGGGTGAGCGTGACCCCGCCCAGGAGCGCGCCGGCGGTCGTCACCCAGAAGTACGGGCTGGCGCCCTCGATGGCCGCCCCGAACCCGCCCTTGTCGAGTGCGAGCACGTAGGCGCCGCCGGCCGCGATGGCCCCGCCCAGCGCCATCACCACTGGGTGGACCCAGGTGAGTCCCTCCCGGCGGGCGCCCTCGAAGCCGAAGTACGCGACCATGAATCCGACGCCGAAGACGAACGGCCAGATGAAGTACGCCTTCGAGATGCCCGAGAGGCCGAGGAAGGTCACGAACGCGCCGGCACTGATGGCCATCGGCCAGATGCTCGCGTGGTCGGCGTGTTCCTCCTCGACGGCGAGTTGCTCGGCGTAGTCGGTCGAGGTGGTCGTCGCCGTCGCGCCCGCGTGAGCGATGGCGCCGCCGTCGGCGGCCGTCTGTTCGGTCCCGGCGACCTGTTCCTCGACGACGGTCCCGCCGTCGGCGACCTCACCCCGCGTGAGGAAACTGAGTTTCCCGCCCGCGTAACTGGGCACGCCCGGGTAGTTCTCCAGGGGCGGCGGCGAGGGGACGGCCCACTCGCCCGCGGAGCCGTACTCCCAGGGGTTGTCCGGGGCCTCCTCGCCCGAGTGGAGGCTCTTGAACATGTTGTACAGCATCACCAGGAACGACGCCGCGAACAGGAACGCGCCGACCGTCGCGATCCGGTGCCACATCGTGAACTCGGCGGCGTAGTCGAAGACGCGCCGGGGCGTCTCCCAGACGACGAACATCGGGAAATAGAGGAGGTTGAACCCGACGAAGAACATCACGAAATGTACTTTCCCGAGGAACTCGTCGTACATCCGGCCGGTCATCTTCGGGAACCAGTAGTAGAGGCCGCCGATGAGGGCGGTGCCGCCGCCGAACATCACGTAGTGGAAGTGCGCGACCACCCAGTAGGTGCCCCGGAACTGGTAATCGAGGACGACGGCACCCAGGAACACGCCGGTGATGCCACCGAGGATGAACAGGAGGAGCGCCCCGAAGGCAAAGAGGAAGGGCGTCTTGAAGCGGACCTTCCCCTTGACGAGCGTGTAGATGAGCGCGAAGACCATCAGGTCGAAGGGCAGGGAGATGCCGATGGTCGTCGCCATGAAGATGGTCTTGATGGGGAGGTTGATCGCGGTCAGGAACATGTGGTGCATCCAGACGACGAAACTCTGGATGGCGACCAGGGCCATCGCGATGACGAACCACTTGCGGCCGACGATCCGCTTGCCAGAGAAGGTCTGGAAGACCTCGGCCATCACCCCGAGTGCGGGGAAGAAGACGATGTACACCTCCGGATGGCCGAAAAACCAGAACAGGTGCGCCCACAGCAGCGACCCCCCCTCGGCGGTGCTGAACCAGACCGACCCGAGCAGGTGGTCGAAGCTCAGCAGGATGACCGCGGCCAGCAGCGCCGCGAACGCGAACAGCATCATCCACACCGTCAGGAGGATGGAGACGCTGAACAGCGGCATGTCCCGAATACGGAGCCCCTCGGCGCGCATCCGGTAGAAGGTCGTCAGGAAGTTCACCGACCCCATCGTCACCGCGGCGACGAACATCATCAGCGCGAAGATCGTCGCCAGCGACCCGACCTGGTTCACCTCGGGGATGTACGCCGGGACGTTCAGCGGCTGGTAGATCGTCCAGCCGCCGGCCAGCGAACTCCCGAGGAAGAACGACGAGAGGAACAACAGCCCCGAGGCGAGGTACATCCAGTAGCTCAGGGCGTTCAGACGCGGGAACGCCAGGTCGTCGGCGCCGATCTGCAGCGGGACGAGGTAGTTCGCCAGCCCGAACGCAAAGGGCGAGATGAACCAGAACACCATCAGCAGGCCGTGCGATGTCACGGCCTGGTTGTACCCCTGGCCACCAAGCAGCGTGCCGCCGGGCGTCCACAACTGGGCCCGGATCATCATCGCCAGAATTCCCCCGGCCACCAGGAAGAAGATGGCCGTGATGGTGTAGAGGACACCGATGTCCTTGTGGTTGGTCGTGACGAGCCAGCGCTTGACCGACGATTTCGGTGGGAGGTGGTGTCCGTCGTCAGCGTGTTCGGTCATGCGTCAGCCTCCGTTGTCGCGGGTGCCGCGACCCGTTCGTTGGCGTCGGCGGTCGCGTCCGCGTCGATCGATTCCTGGCTCGATTCGCCCGTACTCTCGTACCAGTCTCGGTATTCGTCGGGTTCCATGACGATCACGTCCCCGCGCATGGCGGAGTGGCCGGAACCGCACAGTTCGTAACAGACCGCCTCGAACTCGCCGGTCTTGTCGGCGGTGAACCAGGCTGTCGTCGTCTGTCCCGGGATCGCGTCGGTCTTGACTCTGAACTCGTTTATCCCGTAGGCGTGCCAGACGTCCGCGGACGTCACGTTCAATCTGATCGGCTGCCCCTCGGGGATCCGCAGCGTGGTCGTGGTGTGGCCGTTCGGGTAGGTGTACTGCCAGGCGAACTGTTCCCCGACCACGTCAATCTCGATTGCCTCCTCCTGGATCTCGTCTGGCGTGTCGTCGACGAACAGGAGCGCCGAGTACGTCCAGACGATCAGCGAGAGGACGATGACGGCGCTGATCCCGAAGGAGACGAACAGTTTCTTGCCGCCGCCCGACCCTGTCGGCAGGTGGCCGAGCTTGGGGCGCACGACTTTCTTGCCCTCGGACTCGTCGCGCTCGCCGTCGTCGCGGTACCGCCACGCCTTCGAGAGCGTGTACGCGATGACGACGAGGCCGACCAGCGTTCCCAGTATCAGGAACACCAGGTAGACGGTCCCGAAGACGTCCGCCGGCGTCCGCGAGACACCCGTCTGTCCGAGCACGTACGCGATCTCGTGACTGAGGCCACCGGGTCCCATCTTCTCTGAATCTATAGACCACCTCGTCTTATGCATTTCGAAGGGCACAACCGGAACGCCGCCGCGTCTGCCGAACGAGCACTCGGCGCCCACGCTCCCCGGCGGGGACCGCCACCGATTAAGCATCGGCCGGTCTACGCCCCGGCATGCACCTCTCGGAGGTCTCCTGGACCGACGCCGGCGCCGCCGGGGCTGACCTGGCGGCGCTTCCCGTCGGCAGCACCGAACAGCACGGCCCCCACGCACCCCTGGGGACCGACCACCTCGCGGCCGAGGCAGTCGCACGCGCGGGCGCAGACCGCTACGACGGCGAGGTGGTCGTGGCCCCCGGGGTCCCCGTCGGCGTCGCCGAGGAACACCGCCACTTCGCGGGGACGCTGTGGGTGCGCGAGGACACCTTCCGGGCGTACGTCCGCGAGACGGTCGAGAGCCTCGCCAGCCACGGCTGGGACCGCGTCGTCGTCGTCAACGGCCACGGCGGCAACGTCGCCCCGCTCCGGGAGGTCTGTGCCCGCCTCACCCGCGATGGAGTCGCCTACGCTGTCCCCTTCACCTGGTTCGACGCCGTCGACCTCGACGACGTGCCGGCACTCGACGCGGGCGCGGGGATGGGCCACGGCGGCCCCCTGGAGACGAGTCTCGTGCGCGCGCTCGCCCCCGAACTCGTGGACGCCGACCGATTCGCCGAGGCGGCCGCAGGCGCTGCCGACGGCTGGGGCGAGTGGCAGTCGGGCACGAACCTCGCGTACGACTCCGCGGAGTTCACCGACAGCGGCGTCGTCGGCGACCCCGGCGAGAGCAGCGAGGA
>CAZUWC010000130.1:0-5801 GCA_964623935.1 uncultured Halobacteriales archaeon | reverse complement strand
TCAGTACCGTCTGCTTCCGGCCCAGCGACGGCGCACCCGGGGGACTGGCGTGGGTGACCGTCCACGAGACGTGGCTCGAACCCCCTGGCTGATCGGGTCGTGTCCCCGACACAGCCCGCTCTCCGGGTGAGTATACCGGTGGACGTAACGTTTGATACTTCTCGGCCCTTCTCTGTACCGGGCTGAATGTATCATTGCTTACGTCTACCGGTATACAAACGGAAAGGAAAGCGAAACGCGCGGTGAAAATCCGCGCGAACGCTTGCCGCCCTGAATTGGTCCCCGCTGACGCTTCGGCCCTCCAAGCGAAGCGTCACCCGAAACCACATCGGGGAGACACTTAAGAGTAACGACTGGATGTTTCACTCAGTCGGAAACCCCTCACGTCCAGGGGTTAGTTCCAGTGGAGACTCCCCGCATTTATTATAAGTTGGCGCCTACAAACAGGTATGAACGTCCGCGGCAACCGGGAGTGTCGGTCCTGTGGGACGCGGTGGTCGTACTTCGAGACGGGGAGCGTCGCGTGTCCGGACTGCGGGAGTCTCCACAGTCGCGGACTCGGCGAGCGCGCCGAACACACCGCCGGTCCGGCCCCGCTCGACCTGTCGGCCGCACGTGGGGCCATCGACGCGGAACCGCTCCGGGAAGTGGCCGACCGCGCCACGGAGGCGGCCGCCGAGTACCTCCGCCAGGCGGGGTTCGTCCACGCGGGTGAACTCCAGTCGCTCCCGGAGACGTACCTCGCTGCGGCGGAACTCCGGCGCGTCGGGGCGACGCTGTCCCGGGCGATGCGCGTCGACGACGCCGAGCGGCTGTACTTCCTGTCGCTCCTCCGTGGCGCCGGGGACGGCCGGCGCCCCCCGCCCGCGGAGGTCCCCGAGGGGCTGTGGGCCGAGCGCGGACTGGCGGTCGCCGCCGCGGCCGACGCCTACCTCTCGGACCTGCGGCGCGTCCGCGCCGAACCCGGTCCCGACCTCGCGCCGGTACTCTCGACGCTGCGGGCGCGGCGCAAGCGGGTCGAGGCGCTCGACGGGGACGTCGACCCGGCCGAGGCCGAGCGTCTCGTCCGTGCGCTCCGCGGCGTGGCCGCGTACGTCCGGGAGGACGACGAAACCGCGCTCGTCCGCGCGAGGGAACTGCTGGCGTCTACCGGTGGACGTAACGTTTGATACGTCTCAGCCCCTCCTTGTCGACGGCGTCTGCGTGTCGCGGGTGCCTGCCGGTCCCGAAAACCATTACCCCCTGGCCGTCGAAGTCTCGATATTCGGCGGCGACCAGTCCACCGCCGCCAGCAGTCAAGAGAGGGTGTCCCCGCGGCATGGCAACGAGCACGACCCGACGTCACGTCCTCGTGGTGTCCGACGACCCGCCAGCAGACGCACCCCCTGGCCTCGGCTTCGACGACACAACGTCGGTCTCGGTCGCGACGCCCGACGTGGACCTCCACGAACGGGTCGCGTCGGCGGGAGCCGACTGTGTCCTCGTCGATGCCAGTCCGGACGAGTCGCGCTCGGTGCTCTCGGCGCTCCGGGAGGCCGCCCCGGCGGTTCCGGCCGTGGTGTTCGCGGCCGACCCCGACGAGGCGTTCGTGACGGCGTCGCTCCAGGCGGGCGCGGCCGACGTCGTGCAGTCCAGCCTCGCGGCGACGCCCCCGGGGCTGGTCCGGCACCGCGTCGAGGCCGCAATCGACGAGGGATCACGGGTAACACGGTCCCGCGAGCGGCGCCTCTACGAAGGGGTCGTCGAGACGACGGCCGAGACCGCCGCGGTCTACGACGAAGGGGGGCGGTTCGTCATCGCCAACAGCCGCCTGGCAGGGCTCTACGGGACCACACCGGAGGGACTGTACGGCGAGCGCAGTCACCTGCTGGCCACGATCCGCGAGCGCGAAGCGGAGGGCGACCCCTTCGCGGACCTTGTCGCCGGCCGCCGCGAGGAGTACCGGACGGAACTCGAACTGGACTATCCGACACAGGAGGACCGGGTCACGGACGTCCGGCTGTCGCGGCTGGCCGAGGACGGCGAGTTCCTCGGCGTCGCCGCCATCGGGCGGGACGTCACCGAGCGACGGGCCCGCGAGCGGAAGATCGCCCGCCAGCGTGACGAACTGGCCCGGCTGGACCGCCTGAACGCCGTCATCCGGGACGTCGACCGGGCGCTCGTGGGCGCGGGCACCCGCGAGGAGATCGAGACCGCGGTCTGTGAGCGCCTGACTGCGGCCGGCCGCTACCGGTTCGCCATCGCGCTGCGCGCCGAGGGCGAGGGCAGGCTCGTCCCCACCGCCTGGACCGACGGGACCGACGGCCTCATCGACTCGGTGCTACCCCTGGAGGGAGTCACCGCCGAGTCAAGCGCCGCGCTACGGGCCCACGAGACGGGGTCGACGCAGGTCGTCGCGAACGTGGGCGACCGGCCCGACTCGGTGCCCTGGCGGGACGAACTGCTCGCGGTGGGGGTCGAGTCGATCGCCACGGTCCCCGTCGTCTACGGGGACACGCAGTACGGCGTCGTCACGGTCTGTGCCGGCCAGCGGGACGTGTTCGATGACCGGGAACTGGCGGTCCTGGACGAACTCGGCGAGACGGTCGGCCACGCCATCGCCGCCGCCGAGCGCCGCGAGCGCGAGGAGACGCTGACCGCCCTCTACGAGGCGACGCGGGACCTCCTCGGGACCGAGACCGAACGCGAGGTGTGTGACGTCGTCGTCGACGTCGCCAGCGAGGCCCTGGACCTGCCGGAGGTGGGCATCTTCCTGTTCGACGAGGCCGCGAACGTCCTCAAGCCGGCCAGCGCGACCGACGGACTGGTGGCCTTCTACGGCGGGACGGACACGTTCGGCCCCGGGCAGGCCGACTCGGAGACCTGGCACGCCTTCGCGACCGGCGAGACGGGAGTCTTCGACGACATCAGCGAGTCCGAGCGGGTCGCCAACCCCGACACCGAGGCCCGGAGTTCGTTCCTCCGCCCGCTGGGCGAACACGGCGTCTTCGTCGCCGCCAGCACCGAGGTCGGCGCCTTCGACGGCTCCCGGCGGAAACTCCTGGGACTGCTCGCCGCAACCGCCGAGGCCGCCCTCGACCGCGTCGCCGGCCGGGCCGACGTCCGCGAGCGCGAAGAGGAACTCGCGGACCGCTCCCGGCGGATCGAGCGCCTCTCCCGTGTCGCCGCCCTCTTCGAGGACGTCGTCGGCGCTGTCGTCCGCGCCACCGCCCGCGACGGGATCGAAGCCGCGGTCTGTGAGCGCCTGGCCCAGGAGGACGCGGTCGCCTTCGCCTGGGTCGGGGCTGTCGGGCCCGACGGCACGGACGTCGACCCCCGGGTCTGGGCCGGCGACGACGGCGGCTACCTCGACGCCGTGGCCGTCGACGGCGACGAACCGGCGGCGCGGGCGGCCGCGTCCGGGTCGCCGGTCACGGTCGGGAACGTCACCGACCACCTGCGCGACGCCGCGTGGGCCCGCACGGCCGCCGACCGGGGCTACCAGTCGGCAGTCGCCGTCCCGCTCGCCCACGGCGAGACGACCTACGGGGTGGCCGCCGCCTACGCGACCGAACCCGACGCCTTCGAGGGAACGGCCGCGGCGCTGGACGAACTGGGCGCGCTCGTGGGCTTTGCCATCAACGCCGCCGAGACCAGGCACGGCGTGTTCGCCGACCGCGTCACGGAACTCGAACTGCGCCTGCCCGGGACCGACACCGTCGTGAACGCCGTCGCGGCGTTGGCCGGGGAGCCGGTCCGGTATCTCGAACTCGCCCCCGCCGGCGACGGGCGCACCGACATCCTGTTCGCGCTCGAGGACGCCGACGTCGAGGCGGTGCTGGGGCTGGAAGACGAGTTCGTCGGCGTCGAGGCGCTCGACCACGTCGGCGACGACGGGCGCGCCCGCTTCCGGGCGACGGTCACCGGACCGACGGTCGCCTCGACGCTGCTCTCGTGTGGCGCCGTTCCCGGACGGGTCGTCGCACACCCCGACGAGACGGTCGCGGTCGCGGAACTCCCCGCACAGCAGGACGTGCGCGTGGTCGTCGACCGCGTCGCCGAGACCTACCCCGGCGTCGAACTGGTCTCGCGGCGCGACCG
Source organism: uncultured Halobacteriales archaeon (assembly GCA_964623935.1). Lineage (GTDB taxonomy): Archaea > Halobacteriota > Halobacteria > Halobacteriales > Haloarculaceae > SW-9-67-25. Next base: position 1,721 of record CAZUWC010000130.1, on the reverse strand, counting down.
GTCGGGCCATGACCGCCGCGGCCTCCGGGGGGTCCTCGACGCCGAACTCACCGACCGCCAGCGCGAAGTGCTGACGGCGGCCTACGAGAGCGGGTTCTTCGAGTCGCCCCGCGAGACGACCGGCGCCCAGCTGGCCGACCTGCTCGGCGTCTCACAGCCCACCATCACCCACCACCTCCGCGAGGGCCAGCGCCGCCTGTTCGCCGCCATCTTCGACGACGAGCCCTGACGACTCTAGATAGTTAGACTCCCCGTGCCGACAATTCTTGTATTTTAGCGACCAGGTTCATGCAGGATGGGGTCCTACGGGACGGTGGCGGCAGACGTGACGTGCTGTCGGGACGTGACGAACCCCCGCGGGATGGGCGCGCTGTCAGAGGCACGGGGCGGTCACGCGACAGACCGGACACTCTCTCCGTCGTGCCTGGACACCACGACACTCGCGTTTCCCGTGACCGTCTCTCCACCACGCCGGCGTCCATTCGCGACCGACGGACCGTCGCCACACTCCCAAACACTGATGAGCAGCGCCGACTGAACGCGGACAATGGGTGCGTCAGGGGCAGGTGATTCGGAACTGCTGTGGCTCGCGTTGTGGCTCGCGGCCGGGGCTGGCGTCGGGACGCTCGCGGGCTGGGCCGTGGCAGCCACGACTGCCGTCACGACGCCGGTCGGCCTCGGCGTCGGGTTCGCGCTCGGGGGTGGCGTCGGTGGCGCCCTCCCGTTGACCGTCCTCGGCCAGACGGAGCCAGGCTCCCCCGAGTCCATGACCGTCGAGACGACGAGCCAGGAGGGACCGCGGCCGGCCGACCTGTTCGAGGTCCACCCCGACCCGTTGCTGTACTACGCCGACGAGGGGGCCAGCCCGGTCGTCAGGGCCGCCAACGACGCGTTCGCGGAGACGTTCGGCGTGGCGGCCGGGACGCTCGTGGACACGCCACTCGACGAGGTGCCCGGGGCCGCGTCGACGCCGGAGTTGGTCGAGGCGGCGGCCGCCGGGGAGGCGTTCGACGCCGAGATCGACATCGCGGCGGGCCGGTTTCGCGCCCGCGTGGCGGCCGTCGCCGAGGAGGCGGGTACCACCGGCTACGTGGTGTTCACGCCGGTCGACTAGTGCTGGTAGCGGGTAATCTCCTGGAACGCGGTGTCGATGTCGTCGAACTCCGCGAGCGTCTCCTCGAGGGTCGCCTGCAGGTCCTCGGCCCGCTCGCGCAACGTCGCGAGTTCCTCGCTCTCCTCGACGGCCCGGAGTTCCTGTTCCAGCAACGCCACCTTCGACGTGACCTCGAAGTACTCCGAGAGCTGGTCGTCGTACCGCCGGATCCGGAGCTGTTGCTCGATGGCGGCGACGAGGTCGGTCTTCTCGACCGGCTTGCAGAGGTAGTCGTGGAAGTCCATCTCGACGATGTCCAGCCCCGGGTCGACCGCGGTCAGCATGATGACCCGGCAGTCGTACCCCTCCTCCCGGATCCAGTCGAGGACGGCGTCGCCGGAGACATCCGGCATCCGCCGGTCGAGCAACACCACGTCGATCCCCTCGTCGATGGCATCCTTCGCCTCCACGCCGCCGTAGGCCGTCCGCGTCTCGTAGGCGTCGCTCAACCGGAGCGCGTAGATGTCCGCCACGTCTTGCTCGTCGTCGACGACCAGTACGGTCGCCGTGTCTCTCCCAGCCACACATCTACCGCCGACCCGGACCGTAATAAATCGTGGTCCCCCGT
>CAZUWC010000129.1:0-5824 GCA_964623935.1 uncultured Halobacteriales archaeon | reverse complement strand
CCGGGATGAAGCTCGGCGCGTCGATCGAGGGGATGCCGTCCTTGGGCGGGCCGCCGGAGCGTGCCTCCGACCGGAGATCCCTCCGCTCCATCGGTAGCGGGAGGCGTTCGTCCCGGACCGGTGGTATCCCCCCGAGCGACACGGGGGTTCCGGGAGGGTCACTCGTCGTCGCCGCGTTCCGCGTGGTGACTTCCGCCTCCTCCTGCCGGCTCGTTTCGGTCGCCGTCGCGGTTTCGTCAGCGGGCTCGCGGTCGGTATCCGCGGCCCCGGTTTCCGTGGGCTCGGCTCCTCCCGCGTCGCCCCCGGCCGGCGCTTGCTCGGAACACCCCGCGAGCGCGACCGCGCCAGCGACGCCGACGAACGTGCGACGAGTGAGCCTCATACTCCGTAGATGGGGTCCCAACTGATTAACGTTGTACTGCGTGTGCGTCCCCGGTACACAGCCGGAGAAACGGGAGCAGTCATCACGAACGTCACCAAACGGGCAGTATAGGGATGTTCGAAAGCGTTCATCAGGTCGACCGCACGCCTTTTTGCGGTCGATCCTGCAGTGTCACATCCCTATATGGACGAACTCCCGGAGCTCGCGGCCGACCTCGTCGCGATCCCGAGCCACGACGGAGAGGCTGCCGCGGGCGATTTCATCGAGGACTGGCTCCGTGAACACACCGCGGCGGCGGTCACCCGCGACGAGGGGCTCCCCGACGCCGGCGGCGGCGGGAACGTCATCGCGCGCAAGGGTACCGGCGACTCCCTCGCGCTTGTGGGCCACCACGACGTGGTCCCGCCCGACGACGACCAGGTTACGGGCGAGGAGTACCTCTCCGAGCGGCGGGACGGCAGGCTCTACGGGCGGGGTAGCGCCGATATGAAGGGGGCGCTCGCGGCCGCGATGCTCGCCTTCCGGGACGCCGACCCCGCGGGCGAACTGGTCTTTGCCTCCTTCGTCGCCGAGGAGCGGGGCTGTCTCGGCTCGGCGGTGGCCATCGAGAACGCGTTCGCGCCCGACTACGCCCTCGTCGGCGAGGGGACGACGGGGTACTCCGCGCCCGGCGTCACCGACGTCGCGGTCGCCCACAAGGGCCGGCGGGCGAGCACGATCACGGCCCGCGGAAGGGCCGCCCACGCGAGCGAGCCGGAGGCCGGGGAGAACGCCGTCTATCGCGCACTCGACGCGGTCGACGCCGTCCGGGAGATGGACCCTCCCGAGGCGACGGTGCTCGAACACGACGTCGAGGGGAGTATCGCGGTCACCGAGATCGAGGGCGGGACGGCCTGGAACGTCATCCCCGACCGCTGCGAGGTGACCGTCGACGAGCGGACCGTGCCGGGCGAGCGCGCGCCCCTGGAGCGGGTCGAGGAGATTGCGGGCGTCACCTGGGAGGTTGACCAGGACCTCCCGCCGATGCGGTGTGACGACGCCGCGTTTGCGGACCTCGTCCTCTCCGCGGCCGACGCAGTTCAGGATGGCAGTCCCGAGCACTTCGTCAAACCCCACGCGACCGACGCGGGGTGGCTGGCTGGCGCGGGGACGACCTGCGTGGTCTGTGGCGCGGCCGAACCCGGCGAAGCACACACCGCCGAGGAGAGCGTCTCCCTGGCGGTGCTGAACCGGTGTGAGCGTCTCTACCGGGCGGTCGCCGAGCGGTTCTCTACCGGTGGACGTAACGTTTGATACTTCTCAGCCCTTCTTGATCCCGGGCTGAATGTATCATTGCTTACGTCCACCGGTATAGCCCTCGGTCCGACACTCGACGTCCCACTCCAGGGCGGCGTGGTCGTCGAGGCGCTCGCACATCGCCCGGAGGCCGGCCCGGTCGGTCTCGGGGAGGACGTGCAACCGGACGACGCCGTCGCGGACGGAGACCCGGAAGACGTCCCCCGTCTCGTCGTCGCGAACCAGATACAGCGGCATCGGCAACTCCAGGAAGTCGCCGTACCGGTAGGGTCCCGCCTCCAGTACCGACTCGACCAACTCCGCGAGGGCGTCCGTCCCGCGTTCGGGGGAGGGCCGGAGGAGAAAGACCGTCTCGCCCTCGTACTCGACGCCCCCTTCGAAGGGGAACCGCCGGCGGGGACGGGCGGGAATCTCGAAGGGGTCGCCGGCCATCGTGGGCGGGTAGGGCCCGTTCCTTTTTAAGTTCGCGGGCGTGCGGTCGGGTATGTGCGGCCGTTACAGCCTCTTTGCCCCACCCGACGATATCGAGGAGCGCTTCGGTGCGACGTTCGCTGGCGACTTCGAGCCGCGGTACAACGCCGCCCCGCGCCAGTCGTTGCCCGTCATCCCCGACGCCAGCCCCGAGACAATCGGGTCCATGGAGTGGGGGTTCGTCCCGCCGTGGGCCGACAGTCGGGACGACTTCGGGTTCATCAACGCCCGCGCCGAGACGCTGGCCGAGAAGCCGACGTTCCGTGACGCCTTCGGGGCCGGCCATGGCGACGACGGCGACGCCGACGGCAATCTGCGGGCGGGCCGGTGTCTGGTCCCCGCGGACGGCTTCTACGAGTGGACCGAGACCGACGGGGGAACGCAGCCCTACCGCGTGATGCTTGCCGACGGGGAACCGTTCGCGATGGCGGGCCTGTACGCCGAGTACCGCCCCGCGCGGACCCAGACCGGACTGGGTGACTTCGGCGGCGGGAGCGGGCCGGACGGGGACACGGAAACCGTCGCCACCTACGCCATCGTGACGACAGAACCGAACGACCTCGTGGCGGAGTTGCACGACAGGATGTCGGTCGTCCTCCCGCGGGGCGAGGAACGCCGGTGGCTCCGCGGGGCGCCCGACGAGGTCGGGGAACTGTTGGGGCCGTACCCGGCCGGGGAGATGCGGGCCGAGCGGGTGTCGGAGGCGGTCAACGACCCGTCGAACGACTCGCCGGCGGTTCTCGACGGCCCCGAGACAGCCCGCTGACTCCGGTTGTCGCCCGGCAGCGTCCGACCCGCATCGCGAATCCGGTTTTCCCTCGGACGAGCCGGGTTCGGACCTGCGGAACGCGACGTCCGAACGGTCCAGTCTCCCGGGCCGTTCCGACTCTCCGACCGATCAGCCGTCATACGCGCGATTTAAAAGTAATTAAAAGTATATTTTAATAATATTATATTCAATCTATGGTATCAAAACAGACTACACAAGAGTATTTCTGAATAAAAAATCAAAAATAAAAGTAGAATATTTTTCTGATAATATAACGCTCACACGGGTCGCTCCGGGAGATATTCGTGGGCATTCTATCCATTGTCTTACGCAGATATGGTTGTAAGAGAGGGGCTGCCGGGCTGACGTGGTTCGTCGGTCGAAGAAACTGGGTAGACCCAGGGACGGAGAATTGTGTTCCGCGCTGGCGAACGCTCACTCGTAGCGAAGGTTCAGTTCGATCTCGTTGGCGGCCCCCATCACGAGGTCCGCGAGGTCCTCCGGGTCGAAGCGGTGGGCGGACCCGGAAACGGAGAGCGCGCCGAGGACGTCACCATCGGGCGTTCTGACGGGGGCGCCGACGGCGCGGACGCCCTCCCAGCTCTCCTCGTCGTTGAGCGCGTAGCCCCGCTCGCGGACCCGCTCGATGGTCGCCAGCAGGTCCGCCCGGTCGGTGATGGTGTTGTCGGTCAACCGGTCGAGGCCGTGGCGGTCGAGGATGGTCTCGACGCGCTCCTCGGGGAGGTGAGCGAGGATGGCCTTCCCTGCGGCGACGGAGTGCAGGGGGATGCGCACGCCGACACGCGAGTCGGTGGGCACGCTGTGTCTGCCGGCCGACCGGTAGACGTAGACCGCCTCGTCGTGTTCCGCCACGAGGAACTGGGCGCGCAACTGGCTCTCCTCGGCGAGTTCCGCCACCTTCTCCTCGATGAAGCCGTGTTCGTCCCACGGCGTCCTGGCCGACTGCCCGAGTTCGAGAAACCGCAGGCCGACGTGGTACTCCCCGTCGCGTTTGACCACGTACCGCCTGTCGTGCAGCGTCTGGAGGTGGGCGTGTGCCGTGCTCTTTGCGACGTCGAGTCGGTCGGCGACGGCCGTGACCCCTGCCCCACCCGCCTCCTCGATTGCCTCCAGCACCGAGAGCATCGTCTCACCGGTCCTGACCCGGCCATCCGGTGGGGTGTCCTCCGACATACGGGGAGGACGCGGGGCGACCGACATAACGGTTCGGTTTCGTCGAACACCACCAGCAGGGAGTGTCATCGCCATCTTGAAGTGCCAGTGACGTCTGCACTGCCGTGTGAACCGTCACGGGAGCGGCGCTGGACTCGGCCAAGAATGACAGCTGACGCGCCACGAGCAGTCCGTGAGCGACTCGACGGCGAGCTTCCCGAGCAGTCGCCGGCGGGGGCTGCCGACCGGATTCCGGCGGACGCGACACTCGCAGTGAGCGGCTTCGGGAGTGTCGGCTACCCGAAGGCCGTCCCGCTCGCGCTCGCCGAGAGCGGCAGGTCCCTCTCGCTGTCGGTCGTCAGCGGCGGCAGCGTCGGCGACGAGATCGACACCGCGCTCGTCGAGGCCGACGCCATCGAGCGCCGGTACCCATTCCAGGCCCGGTCCGCCGCCCGCGAGGCGATCAACGACGGGACCGTCGCCTTCCACGACCGCCACATCTCGGCGCTGGGCGACGAGGTGGCCTTCGGCGGCCTCGCCGATATCGACGTCGCCCTCGTCGAGGCCGTCGCCGTCGGCGAGGACTACCTCGTGCCCTCGACGTCGATCGGCCACACGCCCGCCTACGTGGCGGCGGCCGACGAACTGGTGGTGGAGGTCAACCGCGCCCAGCCGCTCGGACTGGCCCGCCTGCACGACGTCCACCGCCGACGACCACCGCCCAATCGCGAGCCGATCCCGCTGTCGACCCCGGACGAGCGTGTCGGCTCCCCGCGCGTCGAGTTCGAGTCCGAGAAGCTGGCGGCGGTGGTGACCACCGACCGGCCCGACAGTCCCTACTCCTTTCGCGAGGCCGGCGAGACCGAGCGGGCGATCAGCGAGCACCTCGCGGCATTTCTCGCGGCGGAACTCGACCGGAACCCGGTCCTCGCCGACCGGGTCCACCTCCAGTTCGGCGTCGGCAGCGTCGGCAACGCGGCCCTGGCGGCCGTCGAGGCCGTCGACTTCGGGGACCGCCATGTGGCCTACTTCGGCGAGGTCATCCAGGACGGCCTGCTCGATCTGCTCGCCGATGGCTGTGTCGCGTCCGCCAGCGGCACCTCGCTCGCGCTCTCCACTCAGGGTCAGGAGCGCCTGTTCGCAGACCTCGACACCTTCGCCGGGGACATCGTGGTCCGGCCGGCGGACGTCTCGAACAGCCCGGAACTGATCGACCGCTTCGGCGTCGTCGGCGTCAACAGCGCGCTCAGCGTCGACGTCTACGGGCACGTCAACTCCACGCACGTCGGCGGCACGCACGTCGTCAACGGGGTCGGCGGGAGCGGCGACTTCACCCGCCACTGCCCGGTTGCCGTGGTCGCGCTGCCCTCGAGGACGGGCGGGGGGACCTCCCGCGTGGTGCCGATGGTCACCCACGTCGACCACACCGAACACGACGTCGACGTCGTCGTCACCGAGCAGGGCGTCGCGGACCTCCGGGGACTCTCGCCCCGCGAACGCGCTGTCAAACTCGTCGCGGAGTGTGCCCACCCCGAGGTCCGCGACGACCTCCGGGCGTACCTCGGGCGCGCCGAGCGCGGCGGCGGGCACCTCCCCCACGATCTGGACAGCGCGTTCGACTGGCGGTGATGGTCTGAAATCGGTGTTTGTGGCTCTGGTGCCACTGTCGAGACAACGCACAGCCAGAAAGCCCCCGGCCGCTCTCTAGGAATCGCTGATAGAACGACGACGGT
>CAZUWC010000128.1:0-5854 GCA_964623935.1 uncultured Halobacteriales archaeon | reverse complement strand
ACTCCTCGGACAGTACGATGAGGGGCTGGTTACCCATCTGCTGAGCCATAGTCAGGGGAAGATTGAATGTGCTTCTATATAAATCCACCGTTGCCGGTCGACGACACCCCCGGAGTACGGCACTCGTGGGCGTGGCAACCTCTCACACGGAAGGGTTTATGTACCCCGATACCGCTCGGGGAGGGGCAGCAGGGCCAGGTAGACGAGGCCGCCGCCGGCGAAGGACATCGCGGCCAGGATGAGCGCGGTGGCCGGGAGGGACGCGCCCACGCCCTCCGGGGAGACGAGTGCCAGGCCGAGCAGTTGTCCCGAGAGCAGCCAGACCAGCAGCGTCACCTGTCGGGGGGTGTTCGTCGCGCCGACGTGTTCGAGTATCCCCGCCATCAGTCACCCTCCTGGCCCAGGGGGATCGGCGTCGACTCGCCGCGTTCGGGACGCACCAGGTCCGCGAGCAGTCCGAGGACGCCCGCGAGCACGACGACCCCGAAGGGGCCGCCCGTGATGACGGCCGCCGACTGGAGGGCGTTGGCGGCGCCGATGGTGATGAGGCCGAAGCCGAACGCCCCCTGGAGGAAACCCCAGAAGACGCGGGTCGCGGTGCCCGGGGCGACGCCCGGTTCCGTGGCGAGAACGGCGTTGGTCAGCGTGGACGTATCCCCCGACGTGGCGATCCAGGTGACGATCAGCGCGAAGAACAGCACCACGAGCAACTCCCCCAGCGGGAGGGCAGCCAGCAGCGGGAAGCCGGCGACCTCGTAGCCCGACTCGCCGATGGCCGCGAGGACGTCGACGGTCCCGGCGGCCTGCAACTGGAGGGCGGTCCCGCTGACGACGGTGAACCAGGCCAGCGTCGCGGCGGACGAGGCGCCCGCGCCGGTCAGGGCCACCGTTCTGAGCGTCCGCCCCCGGGAGATGGAGGCCAGGAACAGCCCCGCGAAGGGCGCCCAGGAGAACCACCACACCCAGTAGAAGAGCGTCCAGGCGTTGTACCACTCCCCGCCCCCGCCGAGTACCGCCGGCCCCAGGCTCGCCGTCGGGAACGTGGTCGCATAGCCCACGAGCGCCCGCGCGCCGCCGGTCAGGATGTAGGCGGTCGGGCCGAGGACCAGCAACAGGGCCATCGTCAGCCCGAACAGCGTGACGTTGACCCCCGAGAGCCGCCTGATACCGCGCTTGACGCCGGTGACGACCGAGACGGTGAACACGACCGTGAGGCCGGCCACGACGACGAACGTATCCAGCGCCGACGTTCCGACGCCCCACTGGTACTCGACGCCAGAGAGGAACTGCGTGCCGACGAACCCGACGGAGGTGCCGACGCCCCCGATGGTGGCGAACACCGCGAGGATATCGATGGTCTTCGCGAGCGGGTGGTCGGCGCTGTCGGTCCCGAGAAACGGCGCCAGCACCGTCGAGACGCGCAGCGGCGCGCCCCGGTTGTACGCGTAGTAGGCGACCGGCAGCGCCACCGCGACGTAGGCGCTCCAGGCCGAGACCCCCCAGTGGAAGAAGACGGTCGCCAGCGCCCCCTGTGCGGCACCGGTCGTCTCGGCGGCCGCGCCGACGAACGGCGGCGGCGACCCGTAGTGGAACAGCGCCTCCGCGGGCGCCCAGAAGACGATGCCGGCCGCGATGCCCGCCGAGAACACCATCGCGAAGTACGCCGGATAGGAGTAGGCCGGCGTCGCGTCGTCGCCACCCAGGCGAATGGCCCCCCACGGCCCGACGACGATGACAACCGCGAACAGGACGAACGCCACCATCAGCCCCAGGAACAGCGGGCCGAACACGTCCAGCATCCCCGTCCGGACCCCCGGGATGATCTCCATCGCCATCCGCTGGGGGAACCCGAGGCGCAACCCCACGAACACGAACAGCGCCCCGAGCGTGACGCCCGTCACCGTCGGGTCCATCTCCTCCCTGAACGCCTCGACGTGCTGGAAGATATCGAGTTCCATGCGTCTCCCTCTCCCCCTCTCTTCCGGCCGGTTCGTCGATTGCCGGCATGAGTCTTCGGTCGATATCGCGACGCGATACGCATACTCTCGGCTGTATACAGTGTCAGTTGAACAGCCCGAAGACCTCGTCGCCGTCGTCATCGTCGGCCCCGTCGTCCTCGGAGACCACCCACGCCTCGTCGTAGACCGTCTCCACCGAGGCGGCCGACGCGTCCGTCTCCCGGACGGTCCGGAGCGTCTCGGCCAGCCCACGGAGCGCCTCGGCGGGTGCGGTGTCGGGCGCGGTCCGGACCAGCGGTTCCCCGCCGGTAGCCGCCCTGTCCTCGGGGACGACGGCCAGGAGGGGCGCCGACAACCCCGCGCGAGCCCTGGCGACGTCGTCCGCGGTCCGCGCACGGTTGAGGACGGCCCCGAGGACCGACCCCTCGACGCGGTCGGTCAGCGCGGCGGTCTTGCCCGCGTCGTGGACCGCGGTGTCGTCGGGGGTCGTCACCAGGACGACGACGTCTGCCACCCCCAGCGTGAGTGCCACCTCGTGAGAGATGCCCCCGCCGGTGTCGAGCACCACCACGTCGCGGGACGCGGCCAGTTGCTCGACGACGGGCGCGAGCTCCGCGGGGTCGGTCTCGCCCACAGCGTCCAGGGACGTCTCGCCCGGGAGGACCGCCCCTGCCGGCGTCTCGACGACGGCCTCGTCCACCGGCGCCTCGCCCTGCAGGACAGCGTGGAGCCGCGTCTCGCCGTCGATCCCCAGCACCGCCGAGAGGTTCGCCATCCGGAGGTCCGCGTCGACGAGCGCGACGTCGACCCCCTCCGCGTCCAGCGCCGCGGCGAGGTTGACCGCCACCGTCGTCTTTCCGACGCCCCCCTTGGCCCCGCTGACCGCGATGACCTCCCCCTCCATCGACCTATTACCGGTCTCTCGCTGAATCCTAATAAACGCAACGCGAAAATCGGCGGTTCGTGTCGGTCGCGCGGACCGGCGCTCGCCTACCCGTGGTAGGGGTGGTACTCCATCCCCTTGTGTTTGAGTTCGTTGCGCTTGCGCTCGAGGAACGAGTAGACGGCGCCGTGTGGGGCCCCGTCGATGAGCATCTCGGCGGCCTCGCGGACGGCGTCGACCTGCTGGGGGCCGCCGATGATCGACAGCGTCGACCCGTAGATGGCGACCGAGGCGCCCGTGAGTTCCTCCATCAGTTCCCGGGTGCGCCCCCCTTCGCCGATGAGTCGACCCTTCATCCGCCGGCGGTCGTTCTCGTTGCGCGCGGCGGCGTCGATGTCGACGACGTCGAACATCATCATGTCGTCCTCGAGGAGTCGGAGGGCGTCCTCCGGAGCGAACCCCCGGCCGATGGCCTTCACGATGTCCGGCCCCTTCAGCCCCGTGACGGGGTCGCCCACCTTCTCGATGCGGACGTTCCCCGTCTCGGAGTCGATGTCCAGACGGACCTCGGCGCGCTGTTCGATCTCGCGCATCGTCTCGCCACCGGCACCGATGAGAACCCCGATACGGTCGTCGGGTACCTTCACGTGCTGCATACCTACACCTCCCAGTAGGTGACTCCCCACGTAAAGTTCTTCGTGAGCGTCCCGCCGCTTATAAGCGACCACACCAATAGGTGTGTACCGACCGACGCCATGGCCTCAGACGAACCGGAGCGGGACACGACGTTCCTGTACGGGTTCGCACGGCGGGGCGACACGGGCGCGCTCGTGACCCACCTCGCAGACGCCGACGAGCCGGTGGTCCGTCGGCGCGCCGCGGAGTTGCTCGGTGAGTTCGACGACCTGCCCCGGGGGGAGCGCCAGCGGGAGGTCCGCCAGGGGCTGATCGACGCCGTCGTCGAGGAGGACGACGCCAGCGTGCGAGCCCGGGCCATCGACGCGCTGTACCGCCACGGCCGGGAGTCACTGGAGGCCCTCATCGGTCGCCTCGCAGACGAGGACGTCGGCAGGACGCCCGACTGGGTGACCGCCGACCGCCTCGTCACCTGGCTCGACGCCGAGTACCCCGAGTTCCGGCTGGTCGCCGCGGCGGCGCTGGGCGAACTCGGTGACACCGCGGTCGTCCCCGAACTGCTCGACGCACTCGAGGACACGGACCCGCGCGTCCGGGCCCGGGCGCTACGCTCGGTCGGGCGCCTCGGCGACGACCGGTGTGTCCCCTACCTCCGGGCGCGGCTGACCGACGACAGCGTCCCCGTCCAGCGGGCGGCGGTGACGGCCCTCGCGAGCGTCGGGAGCGACGGGGCCCTGGAGTCTTTGCTCCCCGTCGTGACCGGCGCCGGGGCCGAACCGATCCGGCGCATGGCCGCCGACGAACTCGGCGAGTTCGAGGACAACCGGGCGTTCGACGCGCTGCTGGACGCGCTGGCCGACGACTCCCGGCCGGTTGTCCGCGCCGCGTTGCTGTCGCTGCTCGACCTGGTGGCCGCGGCGCCGGACGAGCGGGTGTCCGACCTCCGCGAGCGGGTCGCCGACCGGCTCCGGGATCGCGAGAGGGACGTGTCGGTCCCCCCGCTCGTCGAGGTGTTCGAGGAGTCGCCCCGTCCCGGGCGCCGGGAACACGCCGTGTGGCTTCTCGGGCACGTCCTCTCCGGGTACGACGAGACGGTGGTCGAGCAGTTCCTCGAGGCCCTGGACAGCGACCACGAGGCTGTCGCGTCGGCCGCCCAGGCCGGCCTCGAACGGTTGTACGACCCCGAGATCGGCGAGCGACTCCGTATCTACCGCGAGCGGGGCGAGGCGTCCGCGGCGGCCCTCGACCGTGCCGCGGACATCCTCGACACGGCCGAGGACGAGCCCCCCGGGGAAGTCGTCACCAACTCCGTCGACATCACCTACGTCCGGGAGCCGTCCGACTACACCTCCAGCCGCCGGGACGAAAACGAGGAGTCCGACGGGGAGTAGCGATCCGTCCGTGACGGCGTCGTGGGACGGCGACCACAGCCACTCGACAGTCACTCGACGGTCGTGAAGACGGACTCCGAGGTCTCGATTGTGAGGTCGAACAGTTCCTCTAGCATGTTCACCGTCGAGTCGGACTCGGCGTTCGGGTCGAGGTAGTAGTGTGCCAGCGCGTCGGCGTCTTCGAGGCGCGCCGAGAGGACGTGCAGGAACTTGAAGACCTGCTGGAGAGAGAACTTCGAGAGCAACTCCGAGAGGATGTCGAACTCGACGGTCAGCCTGCCGTCGGCCGACTCGTGCTCGCTGACGACCCGCGAGAGCGTTTCGCCGAGCCCGGACAGCCCGAGGCTGCTGTCCAGCGCGACGACCTCGACGGGCAGCGAGGAGAGGTCCAGTTCCGAGAGATCCTCGAGGGGGCTCCTGTCGGTCGTGACCACGACCGTCCACGCCGGGAGTTCCTCGAGTCGGTCCTCGAGCAACTGGAGGCGGGCCGCGGGGTTCGTCGTGACGATGATGGCGATGTCACAGGCCGAGATGAAGTGGACCCGGGCGTTGGCCGCGCCGGCGCTCTCGGGCCGCGAAATCACGAGGATGTCGCCGCTCCCGCCGGTCTCCTCGGCGACGTGGGTCCCCTCCTCGACGAGCGGCTCGACGTGCGAGTAGAGGTGTTCCTCGAACTCCCGGACGCCCTCCGCCTCCTCGTGGGTGTGCTCTGCCCGGTCACAGTACGGACACTCCCAGGTGAGCCGGAAGTCGTCCCGCTCGATGGCGTCGCGGTGGTGCCCCACCACGTGTGATTGTATCCGGTCTGCCAGCACCGGCCTGTTCGGCCCCCACGCGAGGAACCCACAGTGCCGACAGGCCCATCTGTCGACCATCGGATTAGGATTGTGACACACAGCATATAAATTGTCCGCCAGGGTAGTCTTCGCGTCGCATCAAACAATTGTCTGGTGCCGCTGTGCCGACCCAACCAGTGCCAATACGCC
>CAZUWC010000127.1:0-5891 GCA_964623935.1 uncultured Halobacteriales archaeon | reverse complement strand
CCACTCCGCGAACGACTCCGACTCGCGGCTCCGCCGGACGTACTCGCGTTGCATCGCCGCGATCGCCTCCGCCAGCGAGTCTCCTTCCCCGACCCTCTCGCGCACTCGCCCGATCTTCCAGTCGCTAGGGGTCGTCCGCGCCTCCCAGCGCGCCTCGATGGGCGCGAGGTAGCGGTCGATTGCGGTGGAGGGGACTCCCGACTCGCGCAGCCCCAGGCGGGCGTACTCGAAGATTTCCGCGAAGATCTCGTCGTGGCCGGTCGTCAACTCGCCGTCGGCAGTCAGCCACGCCAGGTCCGCGTCGAGGCCGTCCGCGACGGCGTTGTAGAAGGACGCCTCGGCGTCCGCCCAGGGCATCGCCGCGAGGGGGTGGTCGGCGGCGACCAGCCCGCGGACGAGGCCGGCGACCAGCGCCTGCAGGCCGACGATGTCCCGGACGGTCGGCTGTGTCGGCAGCGGGCGGTACTCGATGCGGAGCGAGCGCTCGTCGCCGGTCCCGACGGGGTCCCCGCCCACGACACACCGGAGCCACCGCCAGTACGTCGAGCGCTTGTGGGTAAACTCCCAGTACCGGTCCTCGCGCGTCTCCCGCGGGGAGTCCTCGAGCCACTCCCGCAGGAACGGGGCGTACACCTGGTCGGCCACGACGCGGTCGACGGCGTCGGTCGCCGTCTCGATGTCGCGCGGGACGCGGACCTTGGACTGTTCGGTGATCCCGACCGACTGCTCGAAGGCCGCGATACGCAGTTCGTGGTCGGTCTCTGCGAGGACTCTTTCGGGGTCGACGTCGCCGTAGAGGTCCGCCGGCAGGAACGGCGAGTTCGTCGCGAGCGCGAGCACCGGCCCCAGCGTCCGGATGGCGGCGTTGTAGTACTCGGGAAACCCGGCGGCGGTCGGAATCTGGAGGTGTGGCTGGATCGACGTCGCCAGCGACTCGAAGAGGATGGTCGGGAACTCCCCCTCGTAGCCCGGGACCGAGAACGTGAGGCTCCCGTCGTCGTAGGCCAGTGATTCGTTGTCGATGGCGACGTACCGCGGGTCGGGCTGCATGTGCTCGGCGACGGTCACGCCCTGGCGGCGCTCGACGGCCGCGAGATACTCGTAGCTTCCCGCCGCGGGGGGCACCGTCCACATCGCGTCGAGGACCAGTTCACAGCCCTGCGAGCGTGCGAGTGACTGTGCCGTTTCGAACGCGTCCTCGATGGCTGCTGCCTGCGCGGCGAGACCCTCCCCGTCGAGCACGTCGGGGTCCGTGTTGAGTTCGGCGTCGTGGACGCCCAGTTCCTTGTTCGCCGGCCCGTCGAAGGCTTCGCCGGGCAGCGGCGTCAGACGGCAGGTCCCGCCCGTGCCGTCAGCGGCGGCGGCCCGGTCACCGTCCACCGAATCCTCGACGGCGTAGACCTCGATTTCGAGGCCGACCGCGAACTGGTCGTTGTCGTATCGGCCGGCAGTGATGGCCTCCCGGAGGTCGGCGCCCTGGTCCTCGACACGCTTTGCGAACGTCTCGGCGGCGTCGGCCGAGAGCGACCGCTCGACGAGGTCGACGATGTCGGCCATTCAACTGATGTCGACCACGAGGACGGGCTGGTCGGCGTTCTTGACGACGCGTTCGGTGGTACTCCCCAGGGACGCCATCCGCTCGGGACCGGTCTTGCTGTGGGTGCCCATCACGACGAGGTCCACGCCAGCTTCGTCGGCGTAGTCGGTGACCTCCTTCTGTGGGGTGCCCTCCCGGCGCTCGGTCACACACTCGACGCCAGCGTCCTCGATGCGGACCCGTGCGTCCTCCAGCGCGCGGTTGCCCTCCTCCTCCAGGGTCGCCCGCACGTCGTCTTTCGTATCCTCGTCGGCCGCGCGGTAGAGGCGGCTCTCGACCACGTACAGGACGTGAATCCGTGCGTCCTGGTCGCCCGCGATGGTAAGAGCGTGTTCCAGGGCCTCCACCGTCCCCGAACTCCCGTCGGTCGGCAGGAGTATGTCGTCGTACATGCTCGTCTCCACTCCGGGACGGCCCTTAAGCGCTGTCGTCGCCGAGTCTCCTGCAGTCACGGCGCACGTTCGAGAGTCGGACGTCGACGATCACTCTCGCGAGTCGTCACGACCAGCGAAAAAACGGCCGATGTCCTGGAGCACCTGCCAGACCTGCCTGATCACGATTTTCAGGTCAAACCAGAACGACTGGCGGCGGATGTACTCGACGTCGTATCGGAGTTTCTCGTCGGGGTCGTATCCGGTGGCGTCGTTGATCTGGGCCAGCCCCGTCAGCCCGGGTTTGACGAACCACCGACTGCGCCACTCCGCCGCGCTCACCGTCATCTGGGCTTCCAGTTCCGGCCGCTCGGGTCGCGGTCCGACGACGCTCATGTCGCCGACGAGAATCGACCACAGCTGTGGAATCTCGTCGAGATGCGTCATCCGGAGCATGCGACCCACACGGGTCACCCGCGGGTCTCGCCCGCCCGCGTCCTCGTCGGACAGCGTCGCGCCCGTGTCTGCTTCCGCGTCGGGAACCATACTCCGGAACTTGTAGACACTGAACGTCTCACCGAACTCGGCAGTCCGGTCCTGGCTGTACAGCACCGGCCCCGGGCTGTCCAGTTTGATCGCCGCCGCGATGACTGCGATTACGGGCGACAGCACGAGCAAGCCCAGGGTCGCGAACGCCACGTCGAAGACGCGTTTGACGAGATAATCCTGCCAGTCCCAGGGTGCCAGGTCGACCTCGAGTAGCTCTCCACCCGGCTGGTCCGCCGTCAGCACGTCGTCGGCGTGGTCGCGGTGGACCATCGCCCTGACGCCGTGTTCGGCACAGGCGTCGAGCGTCCCGAAGAACTCGCTGCGGTCGGTCGCCCGAAACGCCAGCAGAGCGGTGTCGATGTCGTTGTCGACGAACACCTCGTCGAGTCGCGAGAGGCCACCGAGACAGGTCATATCGTCCAGCCTCGACTCCACGACGCCGCCGTCCGAGACGCTGATCGAACTGGCGGGCAGTTCGTCGTCCGGTGCGTACGACGGCGGTGGCGCGACGTATCCGAGGACTGGAATCTCCGACGCGTCGAGGATGTCGGCCATGGTCCCGGGGTCGTCGCCGACGATGACCGCCCGGGACGTGCCGGCAGGCTGGCGGCGGAGCATCAGGAACCACGCAGGCAGGATGACCAGCAACACCGCCGTCGTCAGCATGAGCGTGCTCCGGGGCAGACGGTGACTCCACTTGAAGTAGCCCAGCGCGGCCATGCCGACCATCGCCAGCAGCACACGCTTTTGAGCCAGAAGGATGGTATCCAGAATCCGGCGCGGGCGAGGTTTGTAGAGCGGCCACATCGTGACGAGCATCACCACCAGCACCGTCGAGAGCACCCACTGTACGTTCGAGAGAACGACAGGGGCGGGATTACCAAAAAACGGTACCAGCGCGAAGGTTTCCTGCACGACTGCCAAGTTGGCGACGACAACTCCGACGACAGTGAGCACCACAGTCCCGAAAATGCTTGCCAGGCGATACCGCCAACCCGACGCCATCGTCAGTGTTAAAACACACTGCTGATATAAGTCCTGCGACACTCACAACCGAGTTCCTGGCTCTGTGAGACCACGGAGAGCCGACGTCCCGGGCCGACAGCCAGGAGAAACTGACCGCTCCCCCGTACCCGTCACCCGCCGGTGAAGTTCGGGTGGTCGCTGACGTGCCGCGGGAGGTACCGCGCGCGCTGCGGGAGGTCGCCGACGTCCTCTTCGACCAGCGTCCGGAGGTCCGCGAGGGTCGTGTCGCGTTCCTCGCCGGTCGTCCGGATGTTCACACCCAGTCCGTCGCCCTCGATCTCGTCGTCGCCGATCACGACGTAGTAGGGCACCCACTCGGTCTCGGCGCCGGCGATGCGCCTGCCGACCGACTCGTCGCGGTCGTCGATGTCGACCCGGATGTCCGCGGCCTCGAGGTCGTCGGCCAGTTCCTCGCAGTACTCGAGGTGGGCGTCCGGATTCACGGGGATGAAGCGGACCTGCGTCGGCGAGAGCCAGGTGGGCAACCGGGGGGTGTCCATCGTCGCGGTCTGCTCTAGGAGGGCGGCCATCACGCGCTCGATGCCCCCCGAGGGCGAGTAGTGGAGGATCGGCGGGTGGTGGTGGTCGGTGCCGTCGGTGTACTCGATGTCGAACCGCTGGGCGCTCTCGACGTCGATCTGGACGGTGGGGTTCTCGATGGGGCGGCCCAGCCCGTCGATCGCAGCGAAGTCGATCTTCGCAGACCAGTAGTGGTGACGCTCCGGGATAATCTCCAGCAACGCGGGCTTTTCGAGGTCCGCGACCACCTCCTCGACCCAGGCCTCGTTGTCCTCGTAGAACTCGCGGGTCATCCGGATGGCGGGCTCGTAGTTGATATCGAGGTCCTCGCTCGTCTGGAGGGCGAGTTTGGCCTGGGCCATCAGTTCCGCGCGGGCCTGCTCCATGTCGCGGGTGGCCGTGTG
Source organism: uncultured Halobacteriales archaeon (assembly GCA_964623935.1). GTDB lineage: Archaea > Halobacteriota > Halobacteria > Halobacteriales > Haloarculaceae > SW-9-67-25. Next base: position 1,425 of record CAZUWC010000127.1, on the reverse strand, counting down.
CATGTCGGGCATGGTGAACGCGCGCAGACGCTTGAGACCGGCGACCTCGCCTTTCTGTTCGCGCCGGAAGGAGTAGGTGGACATCTCGTAGACCCGCAGGGGCAGGTCGTTGACCGAGATGTGCATGTCGCGCATGATGGAGAACTGCCCGAAACAGGCGGCAAAGCGGAGCATCATCCGCCTGTCACCGGATTCGAAGCGGTACTGGCGCTCGCCGAACTTCCCGGCGTGCTCGCGGATCGATCGCGCGCCCAGGTCGTACATGATGGGCGTCTCGACGGGCATCCCGCCGTACTCGACGACGAGGTCGTTGACGTAGTCCATCAGGGCGTCACGGATGAGCTTTCCCCGCGGGTAAAAACGGAGGTTCCCGACGTCCGAGAGCCCGTCGTAGCCCACGAACTCCTTCTCGCGCATGATATCCAGGTGGGGCGGTTCCTCGCCCGGGCTGGCGACGATATCCTCGACCTCGTCCTCGATGAACGCCCCCATATCGTCGCTCACGTCGGCTTTCGCCTCGACGGCGTCCTCGACCGACCCGTCGGGGTGCATCACTTTCCAGTCGCTGGGTTCGCGGTCGGGTTCGCCCTCGCCCTCCTCTTCCTCGCGGTGGGCGGCGACGTGACGGGACAGTTCCGAGAGCGGGTGGCCCTTGCAGGAAACCTCGAAGGACTTGTACCACCCGAAGGGTGCCCGGAGCACCTCGTAGTCCGCGGCTTCGAGCGCCGTTTCGAGGTCGCGCATCACTTGCTTGGCGGCGTCGGGGCCGGCGAGGTCCTCGCTGAGGTGGGCGTAGGGGTAGAGGACGACCCTGCGGGTGTTGAGCTGGTCGGTGACGTCGCGCAACTCCACGAGGGCGTTCTCGACGACGCCATCGGTGTCGGCCTCGTCGTCGGACTCGACGCTGGCGAAGACGGTCACACACTCCTCCATGCGCCCCTCCATGGGGACCCCCTCGGTTTCCGCCAGGCCGTCGGGACCCGCCGTCTCCCGGGCCTCGAACTCCAGGTGGTCCGAGTGGATGAACAACAGTCGCATGTCTCAGGCAATCCGACGCCCGGTAAAAAACGTGCCGGATGGCGGACCCGGAACCTCGCTTGCGCTCCGCTACGTCTGTTCCTCTTTGAGGTCTTCCAGTTCGGCCTCGACATCGCTCTCGTCGACCGCCGGGGGTTCGACGTTCTCTGCATCCCCGGCCCCCTGCTCGGACCCGGCGGCTGCTTCCTCCTCGGCGTCGCCGGCCGACTCCGCGTCGGTCTCGCCCATCTCCGATTTGATGGTATCGAGTTCGGCGTCGACGGAGGCGTCGTCGGACAGTTCCTCCAGTTCGCGGTCGAGCTTGCTCTTGTCGCCGAGGGCGCCCTCGAGTTCGCCCTTCTCGCGGAGTTCGTCGAGCGCGGCCGCGCGGGCCTCCATGTCCTCGGT